>NZ_UBIZ01000082.1:0-11921 GCF_900465275.1 Parafrankia sp. Ea1.12
CTTGACGGCTACCGCCGGCTGACCGTCCGCTACGAACGCAACGGCCGTAACTTCCTCGGATTCCTCTGCCTGGCCGCCGCGATCACCTGCTGGAAGAAACTCCCACACCCCACCTGAGACACGCTCTAAGCCCCTGACACGTCCCCGACTGAACCCGCCGCCGTTGCGTCCGGCGGCTCGGTCAGATGACTGTCCGCATGGATGATCAGTTCCGGTGCGGGCGTCATCTTTGCCCTCCTGGATCCACCGGCAGTGCCTGTCGACTCATCATCGGCGACCGGGCTGTGGATGTCTTTGCGCCTTCGGTCAATTTCCTACCCACAGCGGCGAGAGTGTCCCCTCGACTACCCGTTCCCCTGCTCACCGGCTGGGGCAGGAGTCGGCCGCCCAGCCGCGGAGAGCGCGGAGAGCATTGAGTACCGGTGTCAGGGCCACGCCCCGCCTCGGTGTGCTCCTACTCGGCGCGTGGGCGCCTCGGGATAGGCGATGCGGCGAACCACCCCGTCAGCATCCAGACCGCGCAGCTGCTCCCGCCGGCGCGGGACCGGATCCCCGGGCCGAAAAGAGCAAGCACCTGGCCGAGCGCGCAAAGACGGCTATCGCCCAGCCGCCGATGATGAGCCGACGGACACCTCCGGTGATTCGGCGGGCGGGGCTTTCGCCCGCACCTACACCGGTCGGCGACCCTGGCTCCCGGTGCTGGAACCCGGGGCCCAGGCTGTCGGCGGGTGGACGTCGGGTCACGGGCCCGGCGGCGGCAGGGAGGCGGCATGAACAAGGACGATCTGATCCTCACTGGCCTGCACGACCACGTGATCGAGCCACCCACCCCGTCGACGAACCCGCCACGGCGGGCGACCCCCGCTTCGCCGGCATCGACGCCCGCAGGTGCAACGACGGGAGTGCGCCGAGTGGCTGGAGGCCATTCTCCAGAGGGGCCGGGCTGATGACGACTCCGCTGGTCCTTGTGCACGGTGGCGGCTTTGACAGCCGCTGCTGGGATCTTCTACTGCCCTGGCTGGCCATGCCGGTGGTCGCCGTCGACCTACCCGGACGAGGGCGGCGTCCGGCGCCCCTGGAGTCGGTGACCTTTGCCGACTGTGCGGATGCCATTGTCGAGGACGTCGACGCGGCCGATCTCGACGAATTCGTGCTCGTCGGTCACTCTCTCGCCGGGTGCTCGCTACCGCGAGCTGTGGCCCGGCTCGGGGACCGCGTCCGCCATGTCGTCTTCCTCGCCGCGATGGTGCCTGCGTCCGGGACCGGCACCATGCACGAACTACAATCGCACGTCAGGGCGCACGTCAAGAAGTCCGTGGCCGAGCGGCAGCTGACGATGGATCCCGAGCGGGCGAAACGGTTCTTCGGCAACGACCTCGACGACGGCAGGTTCGCCTGGTGCCTCGAGCGTTTGGTTCCCGAAGCGGAGCGGCTCACGACCGAACCGGTCGACCTGACGGGTCTACGCCCACCCATCCCCCGGAGCTGGGTGCGCACCACCAGAGACGCCATTCTCCCGCCCGAAAAGCAGACACGCTTCGCCGCCCGCGTCAACGCCAACCCAGTGATCGACCTGGACGCCGGACACATGTGCATGATCAGTCAGCCGGCCGCGCTGGCCGAGATCCTTCATCGAATCGCCGACACCTGAGGTATTTTCCGCCGGACGCGGACACGTTCGAGCCTTACGCCGAAGAAGTACTCGAGTACTGCGACCGATTCCCGACCGGACGTCATGCCGGAGGTTGTTCCGACCCTGCTGCGTGTTCTGCGGGCCGGTCCAGGCGTCGTCTACAAGAGCGTGTGACGGGACAGCGACGGCGGGACCCCGTCTCGATCAGTATTTCCGGGGCCGGTCCCGGTGGCTGGACATTGGCTGCTACGGGAAGGAATTGACCGAATACACAAAGACCCCACGGTGCCGCCCACCGATGATGAATTGAGAGGGCACCGCCGGTGGACCCAGGAGGACAAAGATGACGCTCACGCCGGAACTGAGTGCAAATGTGGACAGCCTTACCGCCGAGCCGTCGGACATCTGGACCGCTCGGGTACCAGCGAAGTACCGAGCGAAGGTGCCGCAAGCGGCGCCGCGGGGCACGGCAGAAACCTGGATGCTGCACGATGAGCGACTCGCGCCGATCGGCGTGACGGCGACGGCGGGCTGGCCACCGTTCTCGCCCGGGTATCCGCACCGGATCGGACAGCCGACGGCGGCGTGGCGGGTGGCGGCGAGGGCGGCCCGGTGAACGAGTGCCCGGCGGCGGACTTAGCCGACTTAGCCGAAGGACTGGCCGAGCTCCGGACGCGGACCGTGTGGCAGACGCTCGTCGCGTCGGCGGAACGGGTCCCGGATCACGCTGCGCTGGTCGCCGCCGCCGACGACGGGAAGGTCCGACGGCTGACGTACAGCACGTTGGTCGAGCGGGTGCGGGCGCTGTCCGTCGGCCTGGCCAGCATCGGTGTCCGGCGCGGGGACCGTGTCGTGTTGTGGCTGACGAACACGCCGGAGTGGATCGTCTCGCATTTCGCCTGCATGCGGCTTGGTGCGGCGACGGTGCCCGTCAACACCTTTCTGAAGCCGGCCGAGATCTCCTACATCATCACCCAGTCCGGTGCCCGTCACGTGATCCTGCTCGATGGCTTCCGGACCTTGTGCATGCCCGCGATGCTCACCGAGATCTGCCCGGAGGCGGCGACCGTGGACAGGCCCGGGCATCTGCTCAGCGCCAAGGCTCCGGACCTGCGCAATGTTGTGATCTTCCATCGTGACGGGGGTCACCACGATTGGGCCTACGACCTCACGGAACTGGAGACGCTCGGGCGCGATCCGAAGGTTGCGCAGGCCCGGGCACTCGCTGATCGCATGGAGCGGCAGGTACTGGGCAGCGACCTCGCAATGGTGAAGTACACGTCCGGCAGCACCGGGTTCCCGAAGGGCGTGATGCTCGAACAAGGCGGCATCGTCGCCAACGCGGCGCTGCACTCCCGGCGCGTCGGGATCGACGGTTCCGACGTGTTCTTCAGCATGATGCCGTTCTTCCACGCCGGCGGCAGTATCTATGGCCTTATGACGATGCTGGTCAACGGCGGCACGCTCGTCTTCACCGAGGCGTTCAACGCCCACCTCGGCGCGGAACTGATCGAGTCCGAGCGGGCCACCGTGATGTTCGGGGTACTTCCTGCGGAGGTTGTGCGGGCCGCGATCGAGGACGGACGCGACCTTTCGTCGGTCCGGATCGCCCACGTTCCGAACGAGGACGCGCGTCGGGCTCTGCCCAACGTCACGTTCATGTTCGTCCCCTTCGGACTGACCGAGACGTACGGGCCGGCGTCGATGACGGCTCCGGACGATCCGCCCGACAAGCGGCGCACGACGGGTGGCCGCCCGCTGCCGGGTAACGAGGTCCGCGTCGTCGACCCCGCGACCGGCCTCGACGTCCCACCTGGGGCTGTCGGTGAGGCATGGGTACGCGGCAACGTCATGCGAGGCTACTGGAACAAGCCCGAGGAGAACGCCCGGGTTCTCGATGCCGACGGCTGGCTGCACAGCGAGGACCTCGTCTCCATGGACGCCGACGGCTACATCACCTATGCGGGTCGACTGAAGCTGATGCTGAAGGTCGGCGGTGAGAACGTCTCGGTCGAGGAGGTCGAGAAGGTCGTCGCCAGCCACGACGCGGTGGCCTACTGCGGAGTAGTCGGCGTACCCGACCGGCGCAGGGGCGAGGTGGTGCGGGCTTACGTCGTCGTGCGCCCCGGCCACTGCCTCGACGCCGACATCTTGCACTCGTGGCTCAAGACGCGTCTCGCCCGGTTCAAAGTTCCCAGGGACATCGTGTTTCTCGACGAACTCCCGCGGTTGGCCAACGGCAAGCTCGACCGGGTCGGCCTGGCCGGACGGGCCAAGGAAGAGGTGACGGCGTGACCGGTGTGACCGACGCGGATGTCTTCGCCGCGTTCCCCGCGGTGCCGATCGACCGCGACAACATCGAGCATTACCGCGGGCTGCTCCAGCAGCGGCTGCTGATCAATCGTTGCTCGTCCTGCGGCTACTGGGTGTACCCGCACCGCCCGCTGTGCCCGGAGTGCTGGTCGTGGGACATCGTGCCCACCGAGGTGAGGGGCGAGGGCTTCGTGTTCCTGTGCACCCTGATCCACCAGGAGCGGGACCCGGACGCCATGCTGCCGGAGCCGGTGCCGGCCGCCGCCGTGGAGCTTGTCGAGCAGTCGGGGCTGCGTTACCTGGCTCCGATCGTGAACTGCCCACGCGAGGCGATCCGGCTCGACATGCCCGTGCGCCTGACGTGGGTGGATCGCGGCGGGCTCGCCTCGCCAGCGTTCGAACCGGCGGGCCCGATCCAGAGCGGAAGGTGAAAGGGACATGGCGCGCAACCCGCTGAAGGACAGCCTGGCCGTGGTGGGTGTCGGGTCGACACCTTACGGCCGCGATCTGAAGCGCACCGAGCTGTCGCTCGCCCTTGAGGCTGCCGTCGGCGCCATCGAGGACGCCGGCATCGACCGGCAGGAGATCGACGGTGTCTGCGGCACGGGCATGGATCCGCTGGCCATGGGAGGATCCGGGTTCCTGACGCTGCAGGGCGCGCTCGGAATCGAGAAGACCACCTGGCAGAAGAACGGGTGGCTCGGATCATGCTTCGTGTATGCGGCGGAAGCGGTGTTCTCCGGCCTGTGCGACACGGTCCTGGTGGTGCAGGCGTATACCCGCGGCCCCGGGATGTCACGGTCCGCCGCGAACGACCCGTTCCGTCTGCGGGCGGCACAGCAGCGGATGGCGGGCCAGGTGCTCACGGGCCAGAGCGACTTCGCCCGCCGCTGGATCCACTCCGGCGAGCCGTACGCCGCCTGGATGGCGCGCTACATGCACGACTACAAAGCGACGAAGGACGCCTTCGCCCGCATCGCGGTGAACAACCGCACCCACGCGACAAGAAACCCCAGGGCGGCCATGCGCACCCCGATCACGATGGAGGATTACCACGCCTCCCGCGTCATCTGGGAACCCATGCAGATGCTCGACATGGACGTGCCCGTCGACTGCGCGGAAGCTCTGATCATCACGACCGCCGAACGGGCAATGGATCTGCGCCACAAGCCGGTGTACATCCACGCCATGTCGCTGGGCGGTTCACGGGTCGGGGAGTACTACGACAACAGCCTGGGCTGGACCGATAACTCGCTGTGGATCTCCCTGGCCGGCCTGTGGGAGCGCAGCGACGTGACCATCGACGACCTCGACCTCTTTTTCCCTTACGACGGCTACACCATCGACACCGTCGGGTGCATCGAGGCAGCCGGGTTCTGCAAGCCGGGCGAGGCCGGCGACCTGCTGGCGTCATCCTGGGACGCCGAGGCGAACATCCTTCGCCTGGGCGGACACACGCTCCTCACAACCAATGGGGGTGGGCTTTCGCAAGGACGTGCCGGGGGCTTCAACTTCTACACCGAGGCGGTACGACAGTTGCGCGGCGCCGAAGGGGAGCGCCAGGTTCCTGACGCTCGGACGGCGCTGGTCTGCCCCGGCAGCAGCTTTTTCCATGACCCGGCGTCGGTCATGTTGCGCACCGACTGAGCGCCGAGATGAAGGCGCGCACGCTCGTCAGCTTCGACATTGACGGCACCCTTGAGACGGGCGACCCCTCCGGACCGGTCCCGATGACCTTCGTCCAGTGGGCACAAACGCAGGCCTGTGTGATCGGGAGTTGCTCCGACCGTACCCCCGGCGAGCAGTTGGCGATGTGGGCACGCGCCGGGATTACCCCTGACTTCGTCAGCCGCAAGCACGAGCTCCTGAGGGTCCGGACATCCTTCGACTGCCAAAGGTTCGTACACATCGGCGACACCCGCGTTGACGAGCACTTCGCCGCACAGGCGGATTTCGAGTTCATCTTCGTGCCCGATCTCGCGCGCCGGCTTGCCGACTCCCCTGGCCGCCCGCTCGGCGATGTGTGGACCCTGGCGCAGTGCATGAACGAGCCGGACATGTAAACGACCTGGTGACCACGGAATCAGGCGGCAGGGATTGGCCCGCTGCCTACGAGGAGGTATTGCGCGATGGAGAAGCTCTGGGCCAATTCGGGTGACTCGCACCTCGTCGAGCCGGACGATCTTTTCGACAGGAGCTTGTCCCGGTCCCTCGCAGAACGCATGCCGCGCAGTGTCAAGGACCTCGATGGCGGCTGGGAGACGATCCACGTCGACGGACAGGAGTTCCGCCGTCGCCTGCCCCGGCCCGGCAGGAAACTCACCGACGAGAACGGCCTCACCGTCCCCGACCGGGCGCCCGGCGCGAACGACAGGAAGATGCGCCTGCTCGACCTGGACTCCGAAGGCATCTGGGCCGAGCTCATCTACCCCTCTCTGGGGATGTGGACCTCATCGATCCGTGACCCGGAGCTGCTCGCGGCCGGCGCCCGAGCAATCAACGACTGGGCCATTGAGTACCAGCGGTTCTCACCCCGCTACGTCAGCGCGGCGACGATCCCCTTCCTCACCGTCTCCACCGCCGTCGCCGAGGTCACGCGGGCCGCGAATCTCGGCTTCCATGCCGCCTCCCTGCCGGTCGTGCCACTCATCGACGGGGACGACTGGCATCGTGAGTCGTGGGAGCCGCTGTGGACCGCCCTCGCGGAGACGGGTCTTGTGGTCGCGTTCCACATCGGCAGCGAGCCCCATGAGGCGTCCAGCCGTAACGGCACCTACTACCGCGGTCCCGGCGGGGCGCTCCTCAACTACCTGGAGACGACCTATGGCGGCCAGCGGGCGGTGGCCAAACTGATCGCCGGCGGCGTGTTCGACCGGCACCCGTCCTTGCGTGCAATCGTGTCCGAGGGCGGAGCGACCTGGGGGCCGTTCGTCGCCGACCGGCTCGACGAGGCGTACCGGCAGCACGCGTCGGCCGTCCGCCCCCGTCTGCGTCGGCTCCCCAGCGAGTACCTGTACGAGAACGTCTACGCGTCCTTCCAGCATGATCGCTCTGCCGTCGCCGCCGTGACAGCCATGGGCTGGCGCAATGTGTGCTGGGGCAGCGACTACCCGCACATCGAAGGCACCTTCGGCCATACCCAGAAGACACTCCAGGAGCTCGTCGGCGACCTCGACCCCGCTACCCGCCACCGCATCACCCAGGGCGCCTTCCAGGAGCTGTTCCCCCACGTGCCGCCCGCTCCAGACGGGGAGTCATCGCCTGGTCCGCTCGACGCGGCGGCGAGATGAGGTCACCCGGCACGGGAAACCCGGGCGATCCGCGGTTGAACGCGTGACGTCGCCTGGGATGTGCCGACTACCGCACCGCACACACAGCCGTTCCTGCCGGAACCCAAAGCCAGAAACCATCGCAGAAACCAGAAATCCCACCACCGGTGGAATCCCGCCTTTCTTTGTCGATCCTGACGCCGATGAAAGGATGCGAGATGATTCGTAGGACACGATTATCCGCCGCCGTCGCATGCTGCGTGGCGCTCTTCCTGGGTGCCTGTGGCGGCGGTGGCGGCGATACCGCGGCGTCCACAGGGCCCTCAAACGAGCCGGTGGCGGGCGGCGAGGCACGGATTCTCACCCTGAGTGACCCGCGCACCCTGGATCCGGCAATCCTGGGCAACGCGTATGCCTCCGGTGCGCTCCTGGGTAATGCCCTGTACGGGACGCTGATGACCAACGATGAGGCAGACGAGGTCCAGTACTCGATGGCCGAGTCGTTCACCACGACCGACAACGGCGCCACCTTCACCCTGAAACTGCGACCGGGGCTGGTGTTCTCCGACGGCACCCCGCTGAACGCGGAAGCTGTGAAGTTCAACTGGGACCGGACCAAGGACCCGGCTGTCGGCTCGGCCCACCGGTCGGAGGCGGCGATGATCCAGTTGTCCGAGGCAGCGGACGACGTCACGCTGAAGGCCACCTGGTCACCCCCGTTCCGAGGTACGCCCAGTCCGTCCTCGCCTCCTCGATGAACTGGATCGCCTCGCCCGCGTCCCTGAAGAGGGGCCAGGAGGCCTTCAACGCGAAGCCGATCGGCGCGGGGCCGTTCACCCTCGAGAGCTGGACTCGTCAGGCCGACATCCGGCTCGTCAAGAACCCGCGCTACTGGGACGCGCCCAAGCCCTACCTCGACCGCATCACTCTCCACTCGGCGCTCGACGGCAACCAGCGCTACAACACGCTGCTCACCGGAGGTGCGGACGTTGCCATCGACTCGAGCTGGATCAACTTCGACAAAGCTGTCAGGGCCGGTCTACCGACCGATGTCATGCATCTCAGCGGCGGAATCCTCGTGGCTCTGAACATGCGCAGGCCACCGTTCAACGACATTCGTGCGCGTCAGGCGGTCGCGACAGCACTCGACATGGACGCGCTGAACCTCGCTGCCTACAACGGCACAGCGCAGCTTGCTGACACGTTGTTCACCAAAGCGTCCCCTTTCTACTCGCAGACGCCACTACGGAAGACGGACAAGGTGACCGCCCAGCGGCTCTTCGACGAGTTGGCAGCCGAGGGTAAACCGGTTATCCTTCACATTCACCAGCTCCCCCAGTAGCGAGAACAAGGCATTGGCGGAGAATATCCAGGCCCAGCTCGGCAGCTTCGACAACGTCGAGGTCCGGATCAGAACCGTCGAGCTCGCCGAGTTCGTGCAGTTGCGCGCGACCCACGACTTCGACTCGATTATCACCTCCGCGCTCTTCCGGGACCCCGAGCCTCGGTTGTCGACGGTCTTCGGTGGGGACTCGCCTGCGAACATGCCCGGTATCGACGACCCGGCGCTCAATGACGCCCTGCTGTCCGGCCGGACCGCGACATCGGAGGAGGATCGCAAGAAGGCATACAACGCCGTGCAGGAACGCCTGACCGAACTGACCCCGATGTTCTTCGTCGCACGAGGGGGACCCGGTGCCATCTCGGGCAGGAACGTCGGTGGCCTCGTGCAGTACGGTCTTGGTTCCCTGCTGCCCGAGGAACTGTGGATCAAGCCGTAGCCATCCGCCCGGTGTCCAGTCCTCATGGCGGTGCCGGGGTGCGGGAAAGTCATCTCCACCCGATTACGTCCGCGCCTGTGGGGCTCCAGAACCCCGATTTGGGCAGTGACCTGCACGTCTGCCTGTCGGACGGGGCCCGCGTCAGGCAGGCTGGATGGTCATGGTGTGGTCGCTGCTCTACGCCCTGACGCGCAACGCTCTCGGACTGATGCTGCTCCGGGTCCGCGGGGACACCGCAAAGGACGTCGAGCTCCTCGTCCTGCGACACCAGGTGGCAGTGTCACAACGGCCGGTGAACCGTCCGACGCTGGAACCGGCGGGTCGGGTAATCCTCACAGCCCTGTCCCGGCTGCTACCCCGAGCCCGCTGGGATTCGTTCTTCGTCACCCCGGCCACCGTGCTGCGCTGACACCGTGATCTCCTCGCACGCCAATGGACCTACCCGCGCAGGACACCCGGACGGCCACCAATCCGCTGGGAGATCCGCGAGCTGGTCCTGTGCCTCGCACGGGAGAACCCAACCTGGGGCCCCACCGCAGGATCCAAGGCGAACTCGCCGGGCTGGGCTATCCGGCCGGGGTCGCCACCGTCTGGCGGATCTTGGGCCGCGCCGGTGTCGATCCCGTGCCCCGTCGGGCCGGCGCCTCCTGGCGCACATTCCTGTCCGCCCAGGCCTCCGGCCTGCTGCCCTGAGATTTCTTCACCGTGGACACCGTGTTCCTCCAACGGATCTACGTGTTCTTCGTCGTCGAGCACGCCACCCGCCACGTTCACGTCCTCGGGGTCACGAGACATCCGACCGTGGCGTGGGTCACCCAGCGCGCCAGGAACCTCCTGATGGACATCGAGGACCGCAGCCACCGGTTCCGGTTCCTTATCCGTGACCGCGACACGAAATTCACGGCTTCCTTCGACGCCGTCTTCGCCGTGTGGGGTGCTAGAAGTCGGCTTGGGTCTGTGAGCTGGGGTGATGCGGCAGTGCGGCTGTCGGCATGATGGTCGGCTATGTCCGTGAGGCTGCTCTATCTGATCTTCGTGCGGGTGTGCGGGTGGCTGGTTCTCCTCGGCTGTTCGTCGGCGTCCAAGAACATCGAGCTGCTCGTGCTGCGGCACGAGGTCGCGGTGCTGCGCCGTACCCAGCCCAAGCCCCGGTGGGACTGGGCGGACCGGGCGCTCCTTGTCGCACTGATCCAGCTCCTACCAAAGACGCTGCGAGCACACCGGCTGGTCACCCCGGCACCGTCCTGCGGTGGCACCGTCGTCTGATCACACGGAAATGGACGCACCCGCAAGCGGACGGGACGACCACCGGTCAGCGCGGAGATCGCGACCCTCATCGAACGGTTCGCGACCGAGAACACGACATGGGGCTACCAGCGGATCCAGGGCGAGCTCCTCACACTCGGCCCCCGGGCCAGCGCCTCCACGATCCGCCGAGTCCTGACGTCCCTCGGGCTGCCCCGGCACCGAAACGCCAGACCGACACGATGTGGCGACAGTTCCTGCGTACGCAGGCATCGACCATGCTGGCCGTGGACTTCTTCCACGCCGACTGCGCCGTGACGCTGCGGCGTCTGTACTGCTTCTTCGTCCTGGAGGTCGGCTCCCGGACCGTGCACATCCTCGGGGTCACCGCCAACCCCGACGGACGATGGACCACCCGGCAGATCCGCAACCTCCTCATGGACCTCGGCGACCGGACGGCCGACTTCCAGGTCCTGATCCGCGACCGCGTCGGACAGTTCACCGCCTCCTTCGACGCGGTCCTCGCGGATGCCGGTATCGACGCGGTCGAGATCCCACCCCGGACTCTGCGGGTGAACGCCTACGCGGAACGGTTCGTCCGCACGGTCCGAACGGAAGTCACCGACCGGATGCTGATCGTCGGCGAGCGGCACCTGCGCACCGTCCTGACCGAGTACACCGTCCACTACAACGGACGACGACCCCACCGCGGCCGCGGCCTTCAGCCACCACGGCCCGACCACCCCATCGCCGACGTCACGACGACACGGATCAAGCGCCGACCCGTCCTCGACGGCTTGATCAACGAGTACGAACGGGCAGCCTAAGAGCGTGTCTCAGGTGGGGTGTGGGAGTTTCTTCCAGCAGGTGATCGCGGCGGCCAGGCAGAGGAATCCGAGGAAGTTACGGCCGTTGCGTTCGTAGCGGACGGTCAGCCGGCGGTAGCCGTCAAGCCACGCGATCGTTCGTTCGATCTTCCACCTGTGCCGGCCGAGACGTTCGGTGCTCTCCACCCCGCACCGGGCGATACGTACCGCGATACGACGCCTGCGCAGGAAACGACGCAGCTCCGGCTGGTCGTAGGCCTTGTCTGCCCGCAGCTTGTCCGGCCGGCGCCGCCGTGGCCCATGCCGGGAACGGATCGCCGGGATACTCGCGACCAGCGGGATGAGGACCTGGCTGTCATGCAGGTTCGCCGTCGAGACCGCCACAACCAGCGGCAACCCGGCCCCGTCGGTCAGAACATGCAGCTTCGAACCCGCTTTGCCACGATCGACCGGGTTCGGACCGGTCAGAGATCCCCCCTTTTCGCCCGCAGACTGGCCGCGTCCACGATCACCGACGACCAGTCGACCTGCCCGGCCCCGCCGTGGGCGTCGAGGACCGCCCGGTGCAGCCGGAACCAGACCCCCGCCTGGGTCCAGGTCTGGAACCGGCGGTGCGCCGTGGGTACCGACACCCCGAACTCGGCAGGCAGATGCCGCCAGGCGCACCCCGCCGTCAGCACGTAGACCACCGCAGTGAACACCGCCCGATCCTCTATCGGCGCGGTCCCACCACCCTGGTGGCGGGTCTCGAACCGGGGCAGCAGCGGTTCCACCAGCTCCCACAGATCGTCCGGGACCAGCCGCAGAGCGAGGCTGCTCTCCATCACATCCATGATCAGATATGTACCCGCCA
>NZ_UBIZ01000080.1:0-4718 GCF_900465275.1 Parafrankia sp. Ea1.12
ACTTCGAGTGGGCCGAGGGGTACCGGATGAGGTTCGGCATCGTGCACGTCGACTTCGAGTCCCTGGTGCGCACGCCGAAGTCCAGCGGGCTGTGGTACTCGCGGCTGATCCAGTCCACCGGCTGCGCGATGACGGCGAGATCACCGTCCTGGGCGGGCAGCTCGGCGCCGGCCCGGGCGAAGTCGGCGATCACGTCGGACGGGTACGTGCCGTGCGGCTCGTCGACGGGCAGCAGATCCGGCTCTGGCTCGATCCCGTCCTGCACGGCACGTACCCGTCCGACGTGATCGCCGACTTCGCCCGGGCCGGCGCCGAGCTGCCCGCCCAGGACGGTGATCTCGCCGTCATCGCGCAGCCGGTGGACTGGATCGGGGTGAACTACTACGCGCCGCACATCGTCGCGCCCGGGCCGGACCCGTCCCCGAAACCGACCCCCTTCGCCGGCGCGGGGAACGTCACGAGGGTGCCCACGAACGAGGACGTGACGGCGCTGGGCTGGCCGGTCCGGCCGCGCAGCTTCCTGGCCCTGCTGCGCCGGCTCGGCGCGGACTATCCGGGGGTCCCGTTCTACATCCACGAGAACGGCGCGTCCTACGACGACGAGGTGTCCCCGGACGGGACGGTGCACGACCCGCTGCGGGTGCGTTACCTGGCGGGTCACCTCGACGCCGTCCGGCAGGCGTCCGAGGACGGGGTCGACGTTCGGGGATACTTCGTGTGGTCGTTGCTGGACAACTTCGAGTGGGCCGAGGGGTACCGGATGAGGTTCGGCATCGTGCACGTCGACTTCGAGTCCCTGGTGCGCACGCCGAAGTCCAGCGGGCTGTGGTACTCGCGGCTGATCCGGGAGCACCGCGCGGCAAGCGGGACGCGGTGACGCCGGAACCACCGGCCCGGACCCGCCAGGCGCCGACCCTGGAGGCCGTCGCCGAGCTGGCGGGGGTGTCGCGGGCGACGGTCTCCCGGGTGGTGAACGGGTCGCTCCGTGTCTCCCCCGCGGCGCACGCCGCGGTCACCAGGGCGATCGCCGAGCTCGGCTACGTGCCGAACCAGGCCGCCCGCAGCCTGGTGACCAGGCGGACGGACACGATCGTGCTGATCGTGCACGAGCGGCCCGACACGGTGTTCGCCGACCCGTTCTTCGCCAGCGTGCTGCGCGGAGTGAACCAGGCGCTGAGCGTCACCCAGCTCCAGCTCGTCCTGTTACAGGTGCAGGGTGACCGGCAGCGCGACCGGGCGCTGCGCTACGTCGGCAACGGCCACGTCGACGGAGTGCTCCTGATCTCCCTGCACGGGGACGACATCATGCCGATGTCGGTCTCGGGCGCCGGGGTCCCGCTGGTGATGGCGGGACGGCTGCTCACCGGCGACCCGGTCGACTCGGTCGACGCCGACAACGTGGGCGGCGCCCGGCAGGCCGTGCGCCATCTCGTCGCGACGGGCCGCCGCGAGCTGGCGACCGTCGCCGGGCCGGTGGACATGAGCGTGGGCGTCGACCGCCTGGCCGGCTACGCGCAGGCGGCCCGCGACGCGGGCCTGCCGGCCTCGGCCACCCGGGTCGAGACCGGCGACTTCACCGAGGCCAGCGGCCAGGCGGCGGCGGCCCGGCTGCTGGCGGAGCACCCGACGATCGACGCGGTGTTCGCCGCCTCCGACCTGATGGCCCTCGGCGTGCTGCGCGCGCTGCGGGCCGCCGGGCGGCGGGTTCCCGACGACGTCGCCGTCGTCGACTTCGACGACGCGGCGCCGGCGGTCTACGCGGACCCGCCGCTGACGACCGTCCGCCAGCCGGTGGAGCGGCTCGGCGCGGAGATGGTGCACCAGCTCCTGCGGCGCATCGCCGATCCCACCGGCGACGCGGCGTCGGTGATCCTGCCGACGGAGCTGGTGATCCGTTCGTCAGCCTGAGCCGGTTCCCCGCTGGGGACAACAGGCGGGTCGGGAACGGGTTGTCCACAGGCGCGAACTCGCGTCACCCTCGTCCCGTGCGGCCTTCTACAGTGGCGCGGTGACCTCGCCCTCGGTTCGCGTCCCGCGTGACGCCGTGGAAGTGCTCCGCCGCGTCTTCGGCTACGAGTCCTTCCGCGACGGCCAGCAGGAGATCATCGATCACGTCGTCGGTGGTGGCGACGCGCTGGTCCTCATGCCGACCGGCGGCGGCAAGTCGCTGTGCTACCAGATCCCGGCGCTCGTCCGGCCCGGCACCGGCGTCGTCATCTCCCCGCTCATCGCGCTGATGCAGGACCAGGTCGACGCGTTGCTGGCGCTCGGGGTCCGGGCGGGGTTCCTCAACTCCACCCAGCAGGCCGACGAGCGCCGCGCGGTGGAGTCCGCGTTCCTCGCCGGCGAGCTCGACCTGCTCTACCTGGCCCCCGAGCGGCTGCGGGTACGCGCGACGATCGAGCTCCTCGACCAGGGCGAGATCGCGCTGTTCGCGATCGACGAGGCGCACTGCGTCGCGCAGTGGGGGCACGACTTCCGGCCCGACTACCTCCTGCTCTCCGAGCTGCACCAGCACTGGCCGCAGGTGCCGCGCGTCGCACTGACCGCCACCGCCACCCCGGCGACCCACCAGGAGATCACGAACCGGCTCGGGCTGGGAAACGCCCGCCATTTCGTCGCCGACTTCGACCGGCCGAACATCCAGTACCGCATCGTGCCGAAGAACGACCCGAAGGCACAGCTGCTGGAGCTCCTGCGCACCGAGCATCCCGGCGACGCGGGCATCGTGTACTGCCTGTCCCGGGCGTCGGTCGAGAAGATCGCGGAGTTCCTGGTGTCGAACGGGATCGCCGCGCTGCCCTACCACGCCGGCCTCGAAGCACGCACCCGCGCCGAGCACCAGGCCCGTTTCCTCCGTGAGGACGGCCTGGTCATGGTCGCCACGATCGCCTTCGGGATGGGCATCGACAAGCCGGACGTCCGCTTCGTCGCCCACCTCGACCTACCGAAGTCGGTGGAGGGCTATTACCAGGAGACCGGCCGCGCCGGCCGGGACGGGCTGCGTTCCACCGCCTGGCTCGCGTACGGCCTGCAGGACGTGGTCCAGCAGCGCCGGCTCATCGACGCCTCCGACGGCGACGCCACGCACCGCCGGCGGCTCAACTCCCACCTCGACGCGATGCTCGCACTGTGCGAGACCATCGAGTGCCGCCGGGTCGGCCTGCTGGCGTACTTCGGGCAGCAGGGGTCGAGCGCCTGCGGCAACTGCGACGCCTGCCTGCACCCGCAGCAGTCCTGGGAGGCGACCGTGCCCGCCCAGAAGCTGCTGTCGACGGTGCTGCGCCTGCACCGGGAACGCCGGCAGAAGTTCGGCGCCGGCCACGTCGTCGACATCCTGCTGGGCCGGCGCACACCCAAGGTCGACCAGCACGGCCACGACTCGCTGACGGTCTTCGGCATCGGCACCGAGCTCAGCGAGGCCGAGTGGCGTGGCGTGGTCCGCCAGCTCCTGGCCCAGGGGCTGCTGGCCGTCGAGGGTGAGCACGGAACGCTCGTCCTCACCGACGCGAGCGCGGACGTCCTGCGCGGGCAGCGGACGGTCTCCATGCGGCGCGAACCGAAGCGACCGGCGAAGGCCACCGGCTCCTCTGCGACGAAGGCACGCCGGGCCGAGCCGGTCGAACTGTCCGCGGAGGCGGCGCCGCTGTTCGAACGGCTGCGCGCCTGGCGGGGGGCCACCGCCAAGGAACAGGGCGTTCCCGCCTACGTGATCTTCCATGACGCCACGCTGCGCGAGATCGCCACCCGCGCGCCCTCCTCGCTCGCCGAGCTCGCGACGGTGAACGGCGTCGGCGAGAACAAGCTGGCCAAGTACGGCGAACACATCCTCCCGCTGTGTAGCGCCACGCCCGCGGACTGACCCACAGCGGACCGGCCCACGGCGCGGCGCGGCCATCGCTGTCGGCGGGAGAGCAGGGCGCGGCGACGCTCAGACGGGCTCGTGCCGGCGGATCCGCTCGTGCAGGCGCGCGGTCGCCGGTCCCGGGGCGACGCGCAGCTCGCGGGCGAGGATGTCGATGCAGGTCCGGAACTGCAGCAGCGCCAGGTGCGGCTGCCCCTGGCGGGCGTAGGAGCGCACGAGCCGGCGGTGGGCGTCCTCCCGGCACGGGTCGCGCTCGAGGATCTGCCGGCACAGCAGCGCGCAGACCGAGTACTGCCCGGTCTCCAGGTACAGCGAGCTGAGCCGGTCCAGCGCGTCCAGGTAGGCCAGCCTCAGCTGCTCGCGCCGCAGGACGGCCCAGTCCTCGGAACGCGCGTCGGCGAGGAAATCGCCCCGGTACAGCGCCACCGCCGCTTCGAGTTCGGCGATGGCGGCCTCGACGCGTGCCGCGTCGGCGAAACGCTGACCAGCCTGGACATGGCCTTCGAACGCGTCGAGATCGATGGACACCATGACGTCGGCGGCCAGCCGGTACACGCCGCGCTCGAACACGATGACCTGCCGGTCAACCGCCTCCCGCAGGGCGCGGCGCGCGCCGTACACGGCCACCTGAATGTTGTTCCGCGCCGCGGGCAGGTCGGCGCGTGGCCACAACGCCTCGGTGACGACCTCCCGCGGGGGCAGGTCCGCCCGATGGATCACCAGGTAGGCCAGTAGGGACCGGGGGCGGGTGCCCCAGCCTCGCACGAGCCGCCCGTTCACCGTCACCGACAGCGGTCCCAGCACGTGCACGGCCATCTCCACCTGGCCCGTCGCGGCCGTGCTCCCAGCTCTC
>NZ_UBIZ01000027.1:0-574 GCF_900465275.1 Parafrankia sp. Ea1.12
CCGTCCTCGACGGCCTCGACCGCCACGTTCCACCCGCACCGATCACCGCGCCGACCGCGAGAGACCTCACCGCTCTGATCGACAAGAGCAACATCAAACCCTGAAGTTATTTTCCGGCAACTCCCTGGGGGGGCTCCAGAACCCCGATTCGCGCGTTGATGAGATGAAGGGGCGGGGCCTCCGCTCCTGGTGACTCCCCGGGGTCGGGGGTAGGTCCCTCGGGGTTGCTCACGTCTACCGACGAAGGAGGCCCCTGTGGATCCATCGTATGAGGGTCGCCAGATTGTGGGAATCGATCTCCATCGGCGGCGGTCGGTGATCGTGCGGATGACCCCGGGCGGGCACCCGTTGGGAACGGTCCGGATCAGCAACGACCCCGCCATACTCACCCGTGAGATCAGCCGTGCCGGTGAGCATCCCGAGGTGGTGTTGGAGGCGACTGTGGGGCTTCAGTGGGCGTTCTGCACGCTTTTGCCGGGTCTCAACTTGGGTTGATCTTTGGGGTGGTCGGTGGGGCGGGCTGGGGAAGGACGAACAGGCCGGGATCGGGCTCGGTGAGAACACCCCGTTCCAC
>NZ_UBIZ01000321.1:0-38769 GCF_900465275.1 Parafrankia sp. Ea1.12
CGACGGCCCCCGTCACGACGGCCCCCGTCACGACGGCCCCCGACACGACGGCCCCCGACACGACGGCCCCCGACACGACGGGTCCCGCCATGACGGCCCTCGTCACGATGGGCCTCGGCATGACGGGCCCCGCCACGGCGGAGGTCGTGACGAGCGTGGCCGCGGTGATGCTCGGCGGGATGGCGGCGGCTGGGCCGGCGGCGGCTCTCGAGCCGGTTCGTCACCCGACCGCGGTGGACAGCGCAGCTACGGAGACGGCGGTGGACGACCGTCCGGTGGACGACCGACGTCGGGCCAGACGGCGCGAGGCTCCTCCGGGCGTCCGTACGGTGCCGGGCGGCCGGTCGGCGGTGGGCGTGACGGTTCCGCGGGCCCCGGGAACGGCGGTTCGGGCGAGAACCGGTTCGAGCGGCGCTCACGGGAGCAGGGCTCGGGCCAGTGGCGACCTTCCTCGGGGGACGCGGCGACACGGGGCGCGGCAGGTCCGCGTAGTGGGATTCGACGTGACGGCCCGGGCAGGTCCGACGGGACGGCGGCCGGCCGCGGCCCGGGTGTCGACCGGCGTCCCCCGTCGGCCGGGTCGCGGCCCTGGCAAAGCGGTGCGACCGGCGATGCCCGGACCTCCAACGGCTCCGGGTCCGACCGTGGTTACCGGTCTGATCGTGGCGCCGGGTCCGATCGCGGTGACAGCCGTCGGAGTGGCCCGCCCAGCGGGGGCTCGTCCGCACGGCCCTACACGCGGCCGACGCACCGTGAGCAGCCCGCGTCCGGCACGGACCGGGTAGATCGGGCGGAGCGCACGGACCGACCGGACGCTCCGGGCACCGGTGCGGATCGGGCCCGTCCCGACCAGACCCGCTCCTATGAGGCCCGTGCGGGCCAGGGCCGCCCGGACGAGGGCCGTGCGGGCCAGGGGGGCCCGGACCGGGGCCGCCCGGACGTGGGCCGCTCCGGTCAGGGCCGCGCGGACACGGGACGTCCGTATCAGGCGCGTACGTACCAGGAACGGCCGGCTCGGCCGGATCGATCCGGTGGGAGCCGGTTCGACGCGAACCGTGCCGGCGCAGGGGGCTCCTACGCGGGTCGCCGTGGTCCGGACACCCGCTCGGGATCGAGCGGGGGACCTCGGGCCGGCCGTGGCGGGGTGAGTGGCGGGCCCAGCCGTTCGGGCCCCGGTACGCGTCCGGCCGGCGGAGCCGGGGGTCGATCCTCCGCGGGGCCGGCCGGCCGGCCGAACAGGGACGACGTCACGGCGCGCCGCAGGCCGCCCGCACCTGCGCTGCCGGACGAGGCCAAGGCCGAGTTGCTTGATCGCGACATTCGCCGTGACCTGCGCAGCGTGCCCGCGCCGCTGGCCGAGACGATCGCCCGGCACCTCGTCGCGACCGCGCTGCTCGTCGACACCGACCCGGTGCAGGCGCTGGCTCACGCGCGTGCCGCGGCGGCCCGGCTGCCCAGGATGGCCGCGGTGCGGGAGGCCGTGGGAGTCGCGGCCTACCACGCCGGCGAGTTCGCCTCCGCGCTGCTGGAGCTGCGCGCGGCCCGCCGCATCGACGGCTCGTCCCACAACCTCCCGCTGATGGCTGACGCCGAACGTGGCCTCGGTCGGCCCGAACGCGCGATCGACTACCTCTCGGACCCGGGTGTCGCGGCGCTGGACGCCGCCGGCCGGGCCGAGCTCCTGATCGTCGTGTCCGGTGCCCGGCGCGACATGGGTCAGCCGGAGGCGGCCGCGGTGCTGCTGCGCGACGAGGTGACCGCCAGAACGGAGCCGAAGCCGTGGACGCCCCGTCTCTGGTACGCCTACGCCGAGGCGCTGCTGGCGGCCGGTCGCACGATGGAGGCGCTGCGCTGGTTCACAGCCACGGCCGGCATCGACGAGGACACGACCGACGCGGCCGAGCGCGTCTACGAGCTCACCATCGATGACGAGACCGATGACGAGACCGAGATCGACAACGAGGACGGCGGCGCCGAGGACGACGGGCCGGAGAGCGATCGGCTCGAGGACGAGCTGCTCGGTGACGAGCGACTCGAAGACGACGGGCCCGCCGCCGGGACCCACGACGGCGCGGCCGTAGACGAACCGGACCCTGACGGCCTGATCGCCTCCGGCACAGGTGCGGCCGTTGACGCCGTGGCAGATGACGCCGCGCTGGCCGACGCCGACGCCGACGCCGACGCCGACGATGCCGGTGACGCGGACGCGGAAGCTGAGGCCGCCGACCATGGCGACACGGGTGGTGCCAGTGACGCCGGGGCAGCGGTCGATGTGACCGTCGACGGCGAGCCGGCGGCACCGGTCGAGCAGCCGGCGCCGGCGGAGCCCGCCGCGGCCGTGGAGCCCATCGAGGTCGGCTTCTCCGCGGCCGAGGACACGAGCGCGGTGCCTGCCGCGGAGGTGACCGCCGACACCCCGCCGATTCCAGAGATCATTTTCTCGGACGCCCCGGGCGGTGCGGACCAGGCCGGAGCGCACCGGACATCCGAGGACTGACCCCGGGGCACCGCCACTCTCTCGGGCGCTCGAACTGCTGAGCGCCCGAGAGAGACCGGGCGTTCGAGCACCCGAGCCCCTCGAAGGCCCGAAAGACATCCCAGGAGCTGAAGTGTCAAGCCGCGATCTGTTCGACGTGATGCGACCAGGCTGTCGTCTCGTCGTAGAGGGTGCCGGTCTTGAGGCAGCCGTGCAGGATGCCGACGAGTCGGTTGGCGAGCTGGCGCAGGGCCGCGTTGTGGTTGGCTCCGCGTTCTCGTTGCCGGTCGTAGTAGGCACGGGCGCCCGGGGACACGCGCAGGCTGCAGAACGCCTGGGTCATGAGGGCGTCGACGAGCCGGTCGTTGTGGACGAAGCGGGCCGCGACGGTCCTCTTCTTCCCGGAGGCTCGCGTGATCGGGGAGGTGCCGGCGTAGTTCTTGCGGGCTTTGGCGGTGGCGTAGCGGTCGGGGTCGTCGCCGAACTCCGCGAGCACCCGGGCGCCGAGGACCGGCCCCAGCCCCGGCTGGCTGAGGACGGTCTTAGCGGCCGGGTGCCGGCCAAAATGGGCTTCGACCCGCTCCTCGAGAGTCTTGACCTGCTCGTCCAGTACGGCCAGGACCGCGACCAGGGCGCGGGTCGAAGCGGCGTAGGCGGTGGTCACGACGTCGGGCTGGCCGAGGTGCTCGGCCCGCAACGCGGCCTGGATCGCCGCGGTCTTGGCGGCCACGTCGCGGCGGCGGGCGCGTTTGAGCGCCGCGGCGATCTGGCTGGCCGTCAGCCGGGCCGCCTCGGCCGGGGTGGGCGCCTTGGCCAGCAGTTCCAGGGTGTCGGCGGCGTCCAGGTCGTCGAAAGCGGCCAGCGCGGCGGGGAAGTAGTCGAGCAACGCGTGCCGCAGCCGCTGGGTGTGCCGGGTCCGTTCCCAGATCAGTGTCTTGTGGGTGCGGGTCACGACCCTGACCGCCTCGACCAGGGCGGTGTCCCCGGCCACTGGCCGCAACTGGTGGGAGTCGGTGCGGACCATGTCCGCGAGCACGTGCGCGTCGGCGGCGTCGCTCTTGGCTCCGGACACGGCGTGCCGTTCACGGTAGCGGGACGCCTGCAACGGATTGATCGCGAACACCTGGTAGCCGGCGGCGACCAGTGCCCGCGCCCACGGGCCCCGGTCGGTCTCGATCCCGACCAGCACCTCGACCGCATCGGGGTCGTCCCCGACCTGCTCGCCGATCATCGCGTGCAGCCGGGTCATCCCCGCCACGCCCTCGGGCAGCCGGGCCTTGCCCAGCCGGCGGCCCGAGGCATCCATCACCTCCACGTCGTGGTGGTCTTCCGCCCAGTCGTCCCCGACGAACAGTCGCAACGCCTCTCCCGCCCTCCATGCCGATCACCGTGAGCAGCCAGCGGGAGAACTATCAGCGACCTGATGAACACAGTGCTCACGCCGCACGCGGCGGGCACGACATCCCATCAGCGATCAACTCTCCCGGCCTGACCGGCAGGGGCACTGTCTTTCGTCAGGACTCGAAGTCCAGGACACACGAGTGCTCACCTGCCGGCGGCTACCGCTCGGAGTCTGCCGGATGGCTTACTCCCAGAACTCATTAGGACAGGCGCCAAGGACAGGCGCCTGAGCGGAGTCAGTCCAACGGGCGTATCAGCAGGCCGGTGCGTGGCTTCGGGGTGAACAGGGTCGACTTCCGGGGCATCCGCTCCGCGGCCCCGGCGACGGCGGTCACGTCGGCGACCGGGGTCGGGTTGAGTAGCAGCGCGACACCGCCGGTGGCGCGTGCGGCGGCGAGCGCGGCGGGGGCGTCGTGGTAGTAGTCGACGACGCCGACCCTGTCCTCCAGGCCCCACACGTTCGTGATCAGCGCCAGGTGCGCGACGGTCACGTCGAGGCCGCGGAACGCCGCCGACCGGTCGGCGGGCAGCGCGCGAGCGAGGAGATCGGCGGCGGGCGCCGTCAGCAGATAGGCGTCCGAGTCGTCGCTGATCACGAAGGCGTGGCCGTCGTGGCCCGCCTTGGCGAGCTCGTCGAGCAGCGCCGCGGGGTCGACCGGTGCGCCGGCGCCAGCGCCAGCGCCGGCGCCGGCGGCCTCGGTCAGCCGGCGGACGGTGAAGGCGCCCTCGGCCCGCGCTACGGCGTCGGCGAGGGTGAGTCCCAGCACGGCGCGGTGGATCGCGTGCACCTGCGGGCCGTTGGCGGTCGCGTCCACCAGGAAGGTGAGCCCGAAGTCCCAGGCGCCGGCACCGTCGCCCGCGGCGTGCCGTTCCGCCTGGTAATGGCGGTATGTGGCGTACCGGTGGTGGCCGTCGGCGATGACCGCGCGGCGGGGGAGGAGATCCGCCGCGATGGTCTCCAGCTGGGCGGGGTCGTCGATCGCCCAGATCCGGTGGGTCACCCCGTCGTCGGTGTGGGCGTCCACGATCGGCGGGGTGGTCACCGCGGCGGCGACGACCTGGCTGGCCGGGCCGCCGCCGTCGTAGAGCAGGAAGATCGGTTCCAGGTTCGCGGCGGTCGCCCGAGTCAGCGCGAGCCGGTCGGAGACCGGGCCGGCCATGGTGTTCTCGTGGGGCAGGACGATGCCCGCGTCCGGGTCGGCCAGGGCGAGGGCGCCGACGAGTCCGCGCTGGAGGTGGCCGTCCTGCTCCTGCTCGTAGACGTAGAGCGCGGGGGCCTCGTCCCGGGCGAGGATCCCGGCGTCCAGCCATTCCCGCAGGGTGCGCGCCGCCCGGTCGTACCGGCTGTCCGGCTCGCCGGGGGACTCGGCGGGGGAGAGGTCCCGCGGCAGGATCAGCCGGACGACGTTGTGCTCCGCGGCCGCCTCGAGGGCGGTGCGGCCGTCCTCGTCGATGACGTCGTAGGGCGGGGAGGTCAGCGCGGCGAGATCCGGGCCGGCGGCGGTGAACCGCGCCGCGCGGAACGGCGCGAGGACGAGCCCGGCTGGAACGGGCACGGCGGCGTCAGGGGCAACCATGAGGCGCATCGTAGGTGCTGGGGCTGCCCGGTCGCCCCCGCCTGCCGGCCAGGTCACGCCGCGGAAGACAGGCCGTTATTCCGATGTTGAGGCATGTGGACGCCGCTTGCGGCGAAACTGGATGGGAGGGTGGGACGCCTCCACCCCACCTGGGTCGCCGAGGACGTCGGCCGGGGGGCCGGCCGGATGACGGCCGGTCGCCGGTGCCGGTCATGGGCGGTGCCGGTCGGGCTTCGGCCGCGACCGGTGACTGCCCGGCGCGGCCCGGTGCGGCGTCCCGGTGGTGCTGATGCCGCCGCCGCGGTGGCCACGGCCGTGGCGGTCCGGACGACGTGGAGGTGCCATGACGGAGGAATTCGGCGTTCCGAACGGCAATGGCAACGCTGACGGCAATGGCAACGCTGATGGCAATGGCAATGGCGTCGTCGGCGGCGGCGGTAGTGGCGGTGAGCGGCGGCAGGCCGAGTCGGTCCGCTCGCCGGCCGGCGAGGTCTACGACTGGTACACCCGCGGGATGGCGCTGCTCGGGCACGGTGACGCGAACGCGGCGGTGCAGCTCCTCGCGCATGCCGTCGCGGCGGAGCCGGCGTCCCCGAGTGTGCGGGAGGCGCTGGGCCGGGCGCAGTTCGAGGCCGGGCAGTACGACGACGCCCTGCGGACCTTCGCCTGGATCGTCGACCGCCATCCGACCGACGACTACGCCCAGTTCGGCCTCGGGATGGCCGCGCGCCGCACCGGCGACCTGCGCTCCGCCGTCGAGCATCTTGCGCTCGCGGTGGCGATGCGGCCCGATCTGGCGCACTACGGGGTCGCCCTGCGCGGGGCGCGGGCCGCTCTGAACCGCGCGTGACGGTCCCCCGAGAGGCGGCGGGCACGGCGCGGTCCGTGCTCGCCGGCATGAGCCGTCCACTGGCGGCGATGTTCGACGTCGCGCTGATGGATCTCGACGGGGTGGTGAACCGCGGCGAGCGGGCTGTGCCGCACGCCGCGGCGGCCATCGAGGCCGCGGGCCGGCAGGGGATGCGCACCGTCTACGTGACGAACAACGCGCTGCGGACCCCGGAGACCGTCGCCGCGCGGCTGACGGGTTTCGGCGTGCCAGCCGAACCGTCGGAGGTCGTCACCTCGGCGCAGGCGGCGGCGCACGTGCTCGCCGAACGGCTACCGGCCGGGGCGGTGGTCCTGGTCGCCGGAGGTGTCGGGCTCCGGGAGGCGGTGCGCGCGGAGGGCCTGGTCCCGACCGGGTCGGCCGCGGACGAGCCGGCCGCCGTGGTCCAGGGCTTCGATCCGGAGATCAACTATGCCCGGCTGGCCGAGGCGGTGCTGGCGATCCGGGCGGGGGCGTGGTGGGTCGCGAGCAACACCGACCTGACGGTGCCGACGGAGCGTGGCCTGGCGCCCGGTAACGGGGCGCTGGTGGCCTTCGTCCGGGCCGCGACGGGCGCGGAGCCAGAGGTGACCGGGAAACCGGAGTTCGCGATGCACGCGGAGTCGGTGCGGCGCAGCGGCGCGTGTGATCCGATCATCGTCGGCGACCGGCTGGACACCGACATCGAGGCGGGTTTCCGCGCCGGCACGCCGACTCTGCTGGTGTTCACCGGTGTCACCGGGCCCGCGGAGCTGCTCGGCGCGCCCGCGCGGCACCGGCCGACCTTCCTCGCCGCCGACCTGCGCGGGCTGCTGCGCCCCCAGCCCGCCGCGCTCGCCCGGGACGGCTCATCCCGGTGCGGCGGGTGGACGTGCGACCTGAACGGCGGCACCCTGCGCTGGCACCAGGCCGACCCCGGGAGCGACGGGCTGGACGCCGGGCCGGACGACGGGCTGGACGCGCTGCGGGCCGCGTGCGCGCTGGTCTGGGCGGCAGCGGACGAGGGCCGTCCGGTCGAGGCCCTGGCCACTGATCGGCCGCCGGGCTGCGAGGACCTGCGCGCGCCGGCCGCGCGCTGACGACGTCCCGGCGACCCGCGGGCCCGGTCGGGACAGGAGCCCATCAGAAGCAGGGCCCAGCCGGAGCCGGCCCAGCCGGAGCCGGCACGGTCAGAGCAGGGAGCGGACCCGCAGGAGGTCGCGGACGCTCGCGTCGACCTTGAGCCGGCCGCTGGCCCACGCCGTCGTCACCGAAAGGGTGCCGTCGGTCACGGCGAGCAGGTCGTCGCTGCTCAGGGTGAGGGTGATCTGGGCCCCCGGCAGCTCGCCCTCGCCGATGTCGCGCAGGCAGCCGTCGCGGAGCTGGCCGGAGAACGTGGTCCGCAGGTCCGGGATCCGGCACACGATCACCCGGTCCGGGGTACGCGGCGGCCGGCGCTCGCGTGTGAGCTCGTCGAGCCGGTCGGCGAGGGCTCGCAGTGCTGCCTCGCACTGCAGTCTGTCCGCCATGCTGGACGGTCACCTCCTGCGCCCGCAGCACCCGTCGTCCGTGCCGTAATGGATCCTCCGGGTACGGCGGATCCGGCCGTCAGCGACACTAGCGTGTGCGTGCCGCCCCCGGCGGGACGCCGGCGGATGTGAGGGCAGCCACGTGCCCGCCAGGTGATGCCGCGGCCGGGCACGGACGCCCCCCGGAATGCGAGAGGCTGGTTCGGTGAACACCGACGAACTGTCCGCCGAGCTGAGCGCGGCGCTCGCGCGGCTCGCCACGCTCCCCGGTCGGCCGGCCGCCGAGCACCTGGAGACGTTCGAGGACGTGCACCGGCTGCTGGAGGAATCGTTAGAGGATCTCGCGGGCGGCTCGTCGCGCGGCCCGGGCGCGGCGCCGTCGCCCGGTCCGACCGCCGGCCCGGATCCCGGGCCGCGCGCTGCTCCGGGCCCCGGTCCGCGTCCCGGCTCGGGCCCTGCTCCGGGTGCCGGTCCGCGTCCTGCTCCGGGCCCCGGCCCGGGCGGCGCCCGGGCACCTCGGTGAGACGGGCGGGATCACCGGTGGCCCGCAGGATCCGTCTGGACGCGGAGCTTGTCCGTCGCCGGCTCGTCTCCTCCCGGGAACGGGCGGTCGAGGCGATCGCCGCGGGCCGCGTGCGGGTCGGCGGCGTCACCGCGACGAAGCCGGCGACGGTCGTCGACGGGGCGACGTCGATCGTGCTCGCCGTGGACGACGACCCCGGCTATGCCTCCCGGGGAGCGCACAAGCTGGTCGGCGCGTTCGAGGCGTTCGGCGTCCCGGCGCCCGGGACGCCCGGCCTGTCTGGCGGGCCCGGCCAGCCTGATGTGCCGGCTCGGCCTGGTTCGCCCGCGGCGGTGGCGGGGCCGCCGGCGCTCGTGGTCGCCGGGCGGCGGTGCCTCGACGCCGGTGCGTCGACCGGCGGGTTCACCGACGTGCTCCTCAGGTACGGCGCGGCGCGGGTCGTGGCCGTCGACGTCGGATACGGGCAGCTTGTCTGGCGGCTGCGCTCCGATCCGCGGGTGCGCGTGCTGGACCGGACGAACGTCCGCAACCTCACGCCCGAGCAGGTCGGCGAGCCGGTGGAGCTGGTCGTGGGCGACCTCTCGTTCATCTCGCTGGTCCTGGTGCTGCCCGCGCTGCGCGCGTGCGCCGCGCCGGACGCCGACTTCGTCCTGCTGGTCAAGCCGCAGTTCGAGGTGGGCCGGGAGCTTCTCGGCTCCGGTGGTGTGGTCCGTGATGTGGCCCTGCACGCCCGGGCGGTGCGCACCGTCGTGACCGCCGCCGAGGGGCTCGGGCTGGGGGCGCGCGGCGTGGCGGCCAGCCCGCTGCCGGGACCCGCCGGCAACGTCGAGTACCTCGCCTGGCTGCGCGCGGACGTCCGCCCGACCTCCGGCGAGGTCGAGGCGATGATCACCGCTGCGATCGAGGCGGGGCCCGCGAGCACGGCGGCCCCCGCCCCAGCGCCGCCGCCGTCGTCCCAGGACGCCGGCCAGGACGCCCGAGCCGACGGCGAAAGGACCGGCCGATGACCCGCGAGGTACTCGTCGTCAGCCACCCGCGCCGTTCCGTTGTACGGGAGAGCGCGCAGCGCGTGCTGGAGATGCTCGTGGCCGCCGGTGTCTCCCCGCGGGTCCTGCGGGACGAGGCCGAGCTGCTCGACCTGTCGGCGCCGAACGTGGTCACGGGGGACACCGACGCCGCGGTCGGCGCCGAGCTGGTGCTCGTGCTCGGTGGTGACGGCAGCCTGCTGCGCGGCGCCGAGTTCGCCCGCTCGGCGGACATCCCGCTGCTCGGGGTCAACCTCGGGCACGTGGGCTTCCTGGCCGAGGCGGAGCCCGACGCGCTGGAGGCCACCGTCGAGCACGTCGTCCGCAAGGAGTACTCGGTCGAGGAGCGGATGACCGTCGACGTGACGGTGCGCCACCGTGGCGAGCTCATCTACACCGGCTGGGCGCTCAACGAGATGTCGCTGGAGAAGGCCGGGCGGGCCCGGATGCTCGAGTGTGTCCTGGAGATCGACGGGCGGCCGCTGTCGCGCTGGGGCTGTGACGGCGTGATCTGCTCGACGCCGACCGGGTCGACCGCGTACGCGTTCTCGGCGGGCGGCCCGGTGATGTGGCCGGGGGTGGAGTCGCTGCTGGTGGTGCCGATCAGCGCGCACGCGCTGTTCGCCCGGCCGCTGGTGCTCACCCCGACGTCGACCGTGGCCATCGAGGTGCTGCCGGACGTCCCGGCGGTGCTCTACTGCGACGGGCGGCGACTGGTCGACGTCCCCGAGCTGTCGCGGGTGGAGGTGGTGCGGGGCCGGCGCCCGGTGCGGCTGGCGGTAATCAGGCCACGTCCGTTCACCGATCGGCTGGTGGCCAAGTTCGACCTGCCGGTGGTGGGGTGGCGCGGCCGCTCGGGGCGCTGAGCCGGCCGGGGCTGCCGGGGTTTCGGCCCGCTGAGCTGGGAGGACGCGGCGGGCGGAGAAGTGGCGGGGCGAGCGGGGCCGGCGTGGTGACGTGACCGGAATCGGTGGCACGGCTCCGATCTCCCCGATTTCCGGGTGCCGTCCGTGGTGGGGGTGACGCTAGAGTTCGGGGCGTGCTCGAGGAGATTCGCATCCGTGGCCTCGGGGTCATCGATGACGCCGTCCTCGACCTGGCGCCGGGGCTGACGGTGGTCAGCGGCGAGACCGGCGCCGGCAAGACCATGATCGTGCAGGGGCTCGGCCTGCTGACCGGGGGCCGCGCCGACTACGCGCTGGTCTCCCCGCTGGCCGGGCGTGCCTTCGTCGAGGCCCGGCTCGTCGTGCCGGCCGACTCCGGGCTCGCCAAGCGTGTCCGCGAGCTCGACGGCGACGTCGACGAGGACGTCATCATCATGGGCCGCACGCTGAGCGCCGAGGGCCGCTCGCGGGCCCAGCTCGCGGGGCGTTCGGTGCCCGCGAGTGTCCTCGCGGAGATCACCGAGAACGTGATCGCCGTGCACGGGCAGTCCGAGGCGCAGCGGCTGCGCCGTCCCGCGACCCAGCGCGACGCGCTCGACCGGTTCGCCGGCGCCTCCGTCGCCGAGCCGCTCGTCCGGTACGGGCAGGTGTACGCGCGGCTGGCGAAGGTCCGCGCCCGGCTGGCCGACATCACCGGGCGGTCGCGGGAGCGGGCGCAGGAGGCGGAGCTGCTCCGGCTCGGCCTGGCCGACGTCGAACGGGTCGCGCCGCAGCCCGGCGAGGATGTCGCGCTCGACGCGGAGCTGCGCCGGCTGGAACATTCCGAGACCCTGCTGCGGGTGGCGCGTTCGGCGCACGGCGCGCTGGTCAGCGACCCCGCGACCGGTGAGGACGTCCCCGCCGCCGCCGAGCTGGTCGGCTCCGCCCGCCGGATCGTGGCCGGCGACGCCGCGCTCGACCCGGCACTGGAGGAACTGGCGGGCCGGTTGACGGAGCTGTCGAGCCTGCTGACCGACGTGGCCGCCGACCTGGCCTCCTACGCCGCCGGGGTGGAGTCCGACCCGGAGCGGCTCGCTCAGGCGCAGGAACGCAAGGCGGCGCTGACCGCACTGGCCCGCGCGCACGGCACGGACGTCGACGGCGTGCTGCGGTGGGCCGACACCGCCGGGCGTCGCCTGCTCGAGCTCGACGCCGACGGCGACCAGACGGGCGCGCTGGCCGCCGAGCGCGCCGAGCTGACCGCGGAGCTCGCCGGCCTGGCCGAGCGGATCAGCGCGGCGCGCTCCGCCGCCGCCGAGCGGTTCGGCGCGGCGGTCGCCGCCGAGCTGGCCGGCCTCGCCATGCCGCGGGCCCGGGTGGAGGCGGCGGTCGGGCACCGCGACGACCCGAACGGTCTGCCTGTCGGCGGCCGGACGCTGGCCTACGGGCCGAGCGGGATCGACGACGTCGAGCTTCGCCTGGTTCCGCACCCGGGCGCGCCGGCCCGGCCGGTCGAGAAGGGCGCCTCGGGCGGCGAGCTCTCCCGGGTGATGCTGGCGATCGAGGTGGTGCTCGCGGCGGCCGACGCCGGGGCGACGATGGTCTTCGACGAGGTCGACGCCGGAGTGGGCGGGCGCGCCGCGGTCGAGATCGGCCGCCGCCTCGCCCGGCTCGCCCGCACCCACCAGGTCATCTGCATCACCCATCTGCCGCAGGTCGCCGCGTTCGCCGACCGGCACCTGGTCGTGCGCAAGGCCGATGACGGTTCGGTGACCCGCAGCGGCGTGGTGGCGCTCGACGGCCCCGGGCGGGTCCGGGAGCTGTCGCGGATGCTGGCCGGCCAGGAGGAGAGCTCGCTGGCCCGCGGCCACGCCGAGGAGCTGCTCGCCGCCGCCGCCGCCGACAAGGCCGCCCTCGCCCAGCCGTGACCGCCCGGCCCCGGCGAGCCGGGTGGCCGGCGGCGGGGCGGGGCGTTGGCCTGCTCGGCACGGTGTTACCGTGAAGACCCGTGGAGGCGCCGGGGCCGGACCGGCGGCGTGACCACGGGGGTTCCGCGTGGCGCAGGCGCATGTGACCAAGCACGTGTTCGTGACGGGAGGTGTGGCGTCCAGTCTCGGTAAGGGACTGACGGCGTCCAGCCTCGGCCGTCTACTCAAGGCCCGCGGTCTGCGGGTCACGATGCAGAAGCTCGACCCGTATCTGAACGTTGATCCGGGAACGATGAACCCGTTCCAGCACGGCGAGGTGTTCGTCACCAATGACGGCGCCGAGACCGACCTGGACATCGGGCACTACGAACGCTTCCTCGACGTCGACCTCGACGGCAGCGCGAACGTGACCACCGGGCAGGTGTACTCGGCGGTCATCGCCCGCGAGCGGCGCGGCGGGTACCTCGGTGAGACGGTGCAGGTCGTCCCGCACATCACCGACGAGATCAAGGGCCGGATCCGCCGGCTGGCCACCGATTCGGTGGACGTGGTGATCACCGAGGTGGGTGGCACCGTCGGCGACATCGAGTCGCTGCCCTACCTGGAGGCGATCCGCCAGGTCCGGCACGAGGTCGGCCGGGACAACGCGCTGACGGTGCACGTCAGCCTCGTCCCGTACCTCGCGCCGTCGGGTGAGCTGAAGACCAAGCCGACCCAGCACTCGGTCGCGGCGCTGCGCAGCATCGGCCTGCAGCCGGACGCGGTGGTCTGCCGCTCCGACCGGCCGCTGCCCGACGCGCTCAAGCGTAAGATCGCCATGATGTGCGACGTCGACGACGAGGCGGTCGTCGGCGCACCGGACGCCGGCTCGATCTACGACATCCCGAAGGTGCTGCACAAGGAGGGCCTCGACGCCTACGTCGTGCGCCGGCTCGGCCTCAGCTTCCGGGACGTCGACTGGACGGAGTGGGACACCCTGCTCCGCCGGGTGCACCATCCCTCGAACACCGCCACGGTGGCGATCGTCGGCAAGTACGTCGACCTGCCCGACGCCTACCTGTCGGTGACCGAGGCGCTGCGCGCCGGCGCGTTCGCCGTCGACGCCCGCGCGGACATCCGCTGGATCGGGTCGGACGAGTTCACCTCGCCCGCCGCCGCCGCGCACGCGCTGGAAGGCGTGGACGGGATCATCGTTCCGGGCGGGTTCGGGATCCGCGGCATCGAGGGCAAGATCGAGGTGCTGCGGCACGCCCGCGAGCATGGCATTCCCACGCTGGGGATCTGCCTGGGCCTGCAGTGCATGGTGATCGAGGCCGGCCGTTCGCTGGCCGGGCTGGCCGGGTCGAACTCCACCGAGTTCGACCCGGAGACCGCCCACCCGGTGATCTCCACGATGGCCGACCAGCACGACGTGGTCGCCGGCAAGCGGGACATGGGCGGCACGATGCGGCTCGGCCTGTACCCGTGCGCGCTGGGCGCGGGGACCGTCGCCCGCCGGGAGTACGGCGAGCCGGAGGTGCTCGAGCGCCACCGGCACCGCTACGAGGTCAACAACTCCTACCGGGAGCGGCTGACTGCCGCCGGGCTGGTGTTCTCCGGCACCTCGCCGGACGGCCGCCTGGTCGAGGTCGTCGAGCTGCCGGCCGACGTCCACCCGTTCTACGTGGGGACGCAGGCGCACCCGGAGTTCCGGTCGCGGCCGACGCGCGCGCACCCGCTGTTCCGCGGGCTCGCCGCCGCCGCCGTGGCCCACGCCGACCGGCGCCGGGGCCGGCTGCCCGTCGACATCCCGGACGGTGGCGTCGGGGGCGGCGGCGTCGCGGGTGGCGGGCCCGCCGATGGTGACATGATCGGGTCGGGTGACGGTGACGCGGCCGGTGCGCGGGCGGGCAACGGTGCCCGGTCGGCCGGTGGGCGGGCCCGCCGGGGCCGTGCGGAGCAGAGCGTGGCGACCGGCGCCGGCACGACCGCCGGTGCCAGCGGTGCCGCGGGTACCGGTGGTGCCGTGGGTGCCGCATTGCCCGGTGGGTCCACGGGGCCGGCCGCGGCGGCCGGTGTGAGCGACGGAGAGCTGGTTTCCCCATGAGCGGTGCCGTGCACACCTACGAGGTGGCGGACAGCTCCGTCGCCTACCGCGGGCGGGTCATCGCCGTTCGCCGTGACATGGTGCGGATGCCCGACGGTGACACGTCCCAGCGGGACGTGGTGGTGCACCCGGGCGCGGTCGGCGTCGTCGCCCTGGACGACCAGGAGCGGGTGGTGATGGTCCGCCAGTACCGGCACCCGGTGGGCGGCCAGCTGTGGGAGCTGCCCGCGGGCATCCTCGACGTCCCCGGCGAGCCGGCGTCCGTCGCGGCCGCACGGGAGCTCGCCGAGGAGGCGGGCCTGCGGCCGGGCCGTCTCGACCTGCTCGTCGACGTCTACGCCTCGCCGGGGATGACCGACGAGGCCTTCCGGCTGTTCCTGGCCCGTGACCTGGTGGAGATCCCGGCGGCCGAGCGGCATGTCGGCGTCCACGAGGAGGCCGAGATGGACATCACCCGCGTCGACCTGTCGGAGGCGGTGGACCGGGTGATGCGTGGCGAGATCACCAACGGGATGGCGGTGATCGGCCTGCTGGCGACCTACCGCGCCCGGGTGGACGGGTACGAGCGGTTGCGCCCGCTCGGCTCGGAATGGTCGGCCCGGCCCGCCGCGAGCGGCTGATCGGCGCCCGTCGACAGTACCGGTGTACGGGGCTCAGTCGTTGTCGACGAGCACGCCGCCGGCCTCCTCGATGGTGATTGGCTCGGCCGCGGCGAGGACGACGTCCGCCAGCGGGAACGCCTGCGCCACCCCGGGCACGGTGAAGAAGCCGTCCCAGGTCACGGTGAGGGTCACCTGGTAGGTGCCCGGGCGGTGGTAGGCGTGGGCGACGTAGGCGTCCGGGTGGTCGCGGGGGGAGATCGCCGGGTCGTAGGGGCGGCCGGGCGCGTCCGGGCCGGTCTCGCCGTCGCCGAAGTCCCAGACGTAGTGCGGGTTCGCGCTGATCGTGGCCAGGACGGGTTCGGCGACGTCGAAGGTGAACGCGTCGGGCACCGCCGTGTGCATGATCGTCGGTAGGTTCGCGAAGCTGTTCCCGACCGGCTGGATCACTACGTCCGGGGTGGGCAGCAGCTCCTCGCGCAGGTAGTCGGCGAGCTGCGCGGCGATGTCGGCGACGGCGATGCCGTCGGGGTCGTAGAGCACCGGGCCGCAGTTCGCGACGAGCGCGTCGTACTCGGCGCGTTCCGCCGCGGTCATCTCCGGGGCGGGGCCGACGCCGGTCAGCAGCGCGCACAGCGCGTCCGGGTCGGGCGGACAGTCGTCGCCACAGCCGCCGCCACCACCCCCGCCGGTGGCGCCGCCGAGCGGTACCCGCTCGAGGTACCCGCCGCGGTAGCGGTACTGGTAGCCGTTGTCCGTGGCCCGGGTGTCGCAGCTGCCCCACCGCGCTCCGGTGCACGGGACCTGCGCCGCCGTCTCCGGACCGGGCACGGGGGCGGCCCAGGCGGGAGATCCCGGCGCGGACAGCGGGCCGGGACCGGCTCCGCCGAGGGCGAGCAGCGCGGCCGCGACCAGTGCGGCGAGGGCGGCCAGGTGGCCGCGGCGGTGACTCACGGCTACCCCGCGGCGTAGGTGATGGTCTGGACGCGCCAGCCGGGGCCGGTCAGCGCGAGGCGGGCCGTCGCGGTGCGGGTGGGCACGGCCGGTTCCGTGCCGGCGTCGCGGCCCGCCGGGTCGAGCAGGTGGACCTGTCGGGTCGTGGCGATGAAGCGAACGTCGACGACGGTGCCGATGCGTTCGCCGGCGGCCAGCCCGGTGATCTCGTAGGGCTCCTGGGCCGCGCGCAGCCCGAGCTGGTCGAGGCGGCGGGTCATGCCGACGTCCAGGGTGCAGGTCTGGCAGCCCGGCAGCGCGGTCGCCGAGACGTCGGCGACCCGCCCGCCGCGGGCGGCGGCGTTGATCTCGCGGTAGTAGGCCTCGACGACCCGGCCGGCCGCGGCGGGGGAGTCGTCGGACGGGTCGGCCGCACCGCCGGCCGGCCCGCCGGTGGTGGTCGGTGCCGAGGTGCCGGTGGCCGCCGCGGTGCCCGGGCCGCCGGCGGGGCCGGGGCTCACCGGGCCGCCGACCGTGGCGGAGCCGGGACGTGCGGGCGGCGGTGCCCCACCCGAGGGGCCCGCGCCTCCGCAGCCGGCGAGGACCGACCCCGCCAGGAGCGAGGCCGCGCAGACCGAGGCCGCGCGGGCCGATCCGGCGCGAACCGGGCCGGCTATCGAGGTGGTGGCGATGGTGTACCCCCGACGTGCGGCGAAACGTGACAATACAATGCCCGTCCGCACAAGCTGTCACGATAGACGCTCGACGGCGCCGTGGGACGGGCAACGGCGAACCGTCGCAGCCACGTCCTAATATCAGTTCGATGATGACCACGGTGGAAGGCGGCGACGCCCGCCGGGGTGGGCCGCCGGGCGATCCGGCCGGCCCGGTCCAGGTCATCGAGCGTTACCTGGACCACGTCGACGGCGAGCGCGGGCTGGCCCGGAACTCGGTGCTGGCCTACCGCCGTGACCTGCGCCGCTACCGCGAGCACCTGGCGGCCGGCGGGATCACCTCGCTGGCGGCGGTGGGGGAGGCGCAGATCGCGGAGTTCGCCGCCGCCCTGCGGGAGGGCGACGAGACCCATCCGCCGCTCGCCCCGGCGTCGGTGGCCCGGATGCTGGTCGCGGTCCGGTCGCTGCACCGGTTCGCCGCGCAGGAGGGCGACGTCAGCGAGGACGTGGCCCGTCCGGTCCGGCCGCCGGTGCCGCCCAGGCGGCTGCCGCGGGCGCTCACCGTCGACCAGGTGAGCGCGGTCATCGCCGCCGCGGTGGCCGGCGGCCCGGAGTACGCGGAGGTCTCCGGCGGCGACCCGGCGGAGCTGGCCCGGCGGCTGCGCTCCGCGGCCCTGCTCGAACTGCTCTACGGGACGGGCGCGCGGATCTCCGAGGCCGTCGGGCTGGACCTGGACGATCTCGACCTGGACCGGTCCGCGGTGCGGCTGCGGGGCAAGGGCGGGCGGGACAGGGTCGTCCCGCTCGGCCGGTACGCGGTGACCGCGCTGGAACGCTACCTGCGGCGCGGACGGCCGCATCTGGTCACCGAGTGTTCGGGGGCGGCGGTCTTCGTCTCGCGCCGGGGGAACCGGCTGTCCCGGCAGAGCGCGTGGTCGGCGCTGCGCGCGGCGGCGAACGCGGCCGGCGTTCCCGGAGCGTCGCCGCACGTGCTGCGGCACTCGTTCGCGACCCACCTGCTCGACGGCGGCGCGGATGTCCGGGTGGTGCAGGAGCTGCTGGGGCATGCCTCGGTCAGCACGACCCAGATCTACACGCTGGTCACGATGGACCATCTGCGTGAGGTGTACGCGTCGTCCCACCCGCGGGCCCTGCGACGCTCGCCCGGGTTCGGGTATCCGTCCGCGCCGGGCACGGGCGGCGCCGTGCCGGGCCCCGGCCTGGCCGCGGCGGACGCCGGCCTGGTGGCACCCGGTGCGGACCAGGTCTTTCCTCCGCGCCCTGCCGCCGGCACCCCGTGACGGGCACCCCGTTGTCGGATGCCCTCTGAGTTGTCGGGTGCCCTTTGAACGGTCGGCCGCCCATGGGTGACCGACGCGCGCGACGATGACCCCGGGCGACCCGTGAGGTCGACCGGCCTGCTTCCGGACCGGCCTGCTGCCAGAGCGTCCCTGTTCAGGACGGCCTTCGTTCGGGACGGTGCGAGCCGTTTCAGGACGGCGTGTACGGCCCCAGGCTCGGCATTCCGTTGGAGGGCGCGGGCGAGGGGACGCCGCCGACCCCGCCCACCGACTGGTTGCTGCGCTCGGCGAGAGTCTCGCCCACCTTGCGCGCGATCGCTTCCATCAGGCGCAGTGCCTGCGGCAGCGACAGGTTCAGCACCACTTCGCTGTCGTTCGTCATCGCGAAGCGAACCGACACGTCCGCCATTGCTCGACCTCTCTCGCCTGACTCGTAAGATCTGCCTGCCGAAGATCTGCTTGTTACGTGTGATTGGGAACGGTACGGCCCATCTGGGACGAACGCACGTCCGGGGCTCCCCGAAGCGTACGGATCCTCACGTTGCGTCAGGTCGTCGGTGCTCCGCGTCGTGGTCAGAGTTCGATGAAGATCCGCCACTCGTGCTGCTCCTTCGCCGATCGCGATGCTCCGCCGGAGGCGTCGGTGCCGCCTGCCCGAGCCGGGGATCAGTCCAGCTCACATCAATGATCACGATCGTAGCTACCCCGTTGTTTCTTCATAGTCCCCTATCGGGTGGGTGGCCCCGCGAGGGGGTGGGGGTAAATGTCCTTCCGTCGGCCGTTGTGTGCCCCTGTGTGCTGCGTGGGGCCTTCGTGGTATCTGACGGTCGAGGTCACCGGCAACCCTCGGGTGGGGAACCCCTCATGCCGATACCGCGTGCTCCCCGGTCCGCCCACCGCCTCTCCCTGGTAACCCGCCTCTCCCTGGCAGCCCACCGCGGGCCGGCGCTCGTCGGGTCGCGAACCCCGAACTGGGAGCGGAGTCACAGGGTGTGACGGTGGTCGGCACGTGGAGCGGGTTTCGGGCAGGATGGCCTGGTGAGCTCAGCATCGACGCCTCTTCCGGACGTCTCCTCGCTCGTGATCGGCATCCTCGGCGGTTCGGGGCCGCAGGGCGGCGGGCTCGCCGTCCGCTTCGCGATGGCGGGTCACCAGGTCCTCGTCGGGTCGCGCTCGGCCGAGCGCGGCCGGGAGGCGGCCGCGAAGCTGGCCGCGTCCGGGCGGAACATCTCCGGCGGCGACAACGCCGACGTCGCCGAGCGGGCCGACGTCGTGATCGTCGCCGTCCCGTGGGAGGGGCACGGCGAGCTGCTGGCCGACCTGCGCAAGCAGCTGGCCGGCAAGATCGTGATCGACTGCGTGAACCCGATGGGCTTCGACAAGGGTGGCGCGTTCGCGCTGCCCGTCGCCGAGGGCAGCGCCGCGCAGCAGGCCGCCGCCGTGCTGGCGGACAGCACCGTCGTCGGCGCCTTCCACCACGTGTCGGCCGTCCTGCTCATGGACGAGTCCGTCGAGTCGATCGACACCGACATCCTGGTCATCGGCGACGACCGCTCCGCGACCGACACGGTGATCGCGCTGGCGAACCGGATCACCGGGATGCGCGGCATCTACGCCGGCAAGCTGCGCAACGCCGGCCAGGTCGAGGCGTTCACCGCCAACCTCATCTCGGTCAACCGCCGCTACAAGGCGCACGCCGGCCTGCGCGTCACCGACGTCTGAGCGGGCGTCCACCCCGTGCCGGTCGACGATCTGGGTGAGCGGGTGGACGTCCCCGCTGTGGTCCGGCGCGTGGTCTCCCTGGTGCCGAGCCTGACCGAGTCCGTCGCGGCGACGGCGCCCGGCCTGCTGGTGGGGGCCACCGACTGGTGCTCCCGGCCGGCGGACCTGGCCGTGACGCGGGTGCGCGGCACGAAGAACCCGGACATCGCGGCGATCGTGGCGCTGGCGCCGGACGTCGTCTGCGCCAACGCCGAGGAGAACCGGCAGCCGGACCTGGACGCGCTGCGGGCGGCCGGGCTCGCCGTCTGGGTGACGGCGCCGACCACCGTGCCCGCGGCCCTGCGCAGCCTCGACCGCCTGCTGCGCCTGGCCTGCCTGCTGCCCCGTCCCAGCTGGCTGGAGACGGCGGAGCGGGTCTGGGCGGCGCCGAGCGACGGCCCGCGCCGGCGCGCCGTCGTCCCGATCTGGCGCCGGCCGTGGATGGCGCTCGGCCGCGACACGTTCGCCGGTGACCTGCTGGCCCGGCTCGGGGTCGACAACGCCCTCGCCGGGGCGGACGAGCGCTACCCGCGGGTGGATCTCGACACGCTGCCCGCACATGATCTCGTGGTGCTGCCCGACGAGCCGTACGCGTTCAGCCCGTCGGACGGGCCGGAGGCGTTCGTCGCGCCCGCGGTGTGCGTCTCCGGTCGGCTCCTCACCTGGTACGGGCCGTCGCTGGTCGAGGCCCGCGCGGAGCTGTCCACCGCGCTCGCCGCGGCCCCCCGGCCCTAACGGCGAAACCGGGACGGCGGGACGGCGGCGGCCGACGAACGTCGCGGGACAGCGGGATGGGCGGCGGGACGAACGGCGGGGCGGTGGGCCCCGGGTGCGGGCCCGCCGCCCCGCCGGAGGTCAGTAGCTGTGCTCGACAGTCGGGTAGAGGCCGCTCGACACCTCGTCACGGAACGCGGCCGCGGCGTCGGTGAGCGCCGTGCGCAGGTCGGCGAACCGCTTGACGAAGCGGGGCGCCTGGCCGCCGGTCAGGCCGGCCATGTCCTGCCAGACGAGGACCTGCGCGTCGCAGTCGGCGCCGGCGCCGATCCCCACCGTGGAGATCAGCAGCTCCTTGGTCACCCGGGCGGCCAGGTCGGCGGGGACGACCTCCAGCACGACGGCGAACGCGCCCGCCTCCTGCAGGCCCAGCGCGTCGGCGAGCAGGACCTCACCGGCGCCGTCGCGGCCCTGTACCCGGTAGCCGCCGAAGGCGTGGACGCTCTGCGGGGTCAGGCCGAGGTGGCCCATCACCGGGATGCCGGCGGCCACCAGCGCCTCGACCTGGGGCAGCACCCGCGCGCCGCCCTCGAGCTTGACCGCGTGTGCCCCGCCCTCCTTGAGGAAGCGGGTCGCGGTCGTCAGCGCCTGCTCGGGGCTCGCCTGGTAGGAGCCGAACGGCAGGTCGGCGATGACCATCGCGTGTGGCGCGCCGCGCACCACCGCGCGGACCAGCGGGACCAGCTCGTCCACGGTGATCGGGACGGTGGTCTCGTAGCCGTAGACGGTGTTTGCCGCGGAGTCCCCGACGAGGAGGACCGGGATGCCGGCCTCGTCGAAGATCCCGGCGGTGATCACGTCGTAGGCGGTGAGCATGGCCCACCGCTGGCCGCGGTCCTTGGCCGCGCGGATGTCGCGGACTGTGGTCCGGCTGTGGCTGGCGGGCCGGATGGTGGTCGGTGTGGCGGGCGCCTGGCCACCGGTTCGGGGCGTGGTCGGCGCGCCGTAGAGCGTCGCCGCCGGCTCCGTTCCGGGCGTGGCGGGGCCGCTGGATGAGCGGGGCTTGCCGATCGATGAAGTCATGCGATCTCCCGGTGATCCGTCCGGGCGCGGGATCGCGTCCCGGCGTGCCCCCATGCTGCCACCGATCCGCCTTCGCGCGGAGCCCTGCCGTGGGGCACCGGCCCGAGGGTGACATCGCGGCCCACGGGGTGGGGCCGGGCTGTCACCCTCGCGTGCCCTCCCTGGGCCCGGCGGCGGCGCATGCCGAGCGTGTCCGGATGGTCTCCATTGTTTGTGTGGAGTGTCGGAGCTGGTGTGTTGACCTGCGGTGGCGCATCATGCACAGGCGCGCTGCAATCGCAAACGGATGCGTGTGGCATCGCGCGGACGTACTGTCCGATCTTGTGAGCCGCGGGCGGGGAAACGTGCCGGCACAGTGTGCCCGGAGTCACCGGGTGCCCGGGTCGCCATGCCCGGGGCCACGGGTGCCCCGGGCCGCTGGGTGCCCAGGGGCACCGGGCGGGCAGACCCGACTGGGACGGTCCACGGTCCACGGTCCGTGGGTGGCGTGACGAAGGCGCGGGTGGCGTAGGGCATGCGGATGGACCAGTACGGCGACCGGCCTGGGCCGCCACCACCGTCGGGCCGGGCGGTCTGATGGCCGTCACACACGTGCGCGGGGCGGCGCCCGGGGGCCGGCCGGCGCCCGCGCCCTCAGGGGTGGTGCGCCCGCCGGGGCGTCCGCGGGACACCCGCTGCGACACCGCGATCATCCAGGCGACGCTGACCGAGCTGGCCACCAGCGGGTTCGGTGGGCTGTCGATGGAGGCGGTCGCGGCCGCGGCCGGGGTGGGCAAGGGCACCGTCTACCGGCGCTGGCCGACGAAGGGTGCCCTGGTCGCCGACGCGCTGGCGACGCTGGCGGAGCCCTACGAGCCGCACGACACCGGCTCGCTGCGCGACGACCTCGTCGCCGCGCTCAACTCGGTGCGCCGGCACAGCATCCAGACGCTGTCGGGGCGGATCATGCCGCGCCTGCTGGCGGAGAAGGAGACCCACCCGGAGTTGTTCGAGACCTACCGCCAGCAGGTGATCGTCCCGTCGCGGGAGCGGGTGGCAAGCGTCCTGCGGCGCGGGGTGGCCGACGGTGAGCTCCTGGCCGACCTGGACATCGACCTGGTGACGGACATGCTCGTCGGCCCGGTCTCCTACCGCCAGTACACCAGCGGGAGCCACGAGGTCAGCGGCACCCGGATCGGCCAGATCGTGGACACCGCCCTGGGTGGTATCCGCCTCTGCTGACCGGTCCCCGCCCACCGGCGGCAGCCGTCCGCCCACCGGGTGGTCGCCGGCCCGCCTGCCCGGCGAGGGCCGATGTGTCACTGTGCGTGTAATTCCGTTGGGGTGCCCGGAGCGCGCGAGTAGCATCGGCGGTCGGGACGACCTGGCAACCGCACGACCTGGCAACCGCACGACCTGGCAACCGCACGACCTGGCAACCGCACGACCTGGCAACCGCACGACCTGGCCCGCATCGCGGCCACGCGCCCGGTACCGGCGGTTCGAGGCCGGCACGCGGCCCAGCCGGCCCGACAACCAGAGAACCCGAGATTCGCAGATCCCCGAGAACCAGCCGATCCGTGATCAGGGGCGGTCACAGGCACGCCCCGGTCGTTCGTCCAACGCAGCAGGAGAAACCGGTGTCCGACGTCCGCGTAACCGTCCAGCGAGGTCAGCAGGCCGAGGAGCGGGTGGTGCGGACGGGGACTACGGCCGCCGAGCTCTTCGACGGGGAGCGGTCGGTGATCGCGGCCCGCGTGGGTGGTCTCCAGCGTGACCTCTCCCATCCGCTCGCCGCCGGTGACGTCGTCGAGCCGATCACCGTCGACTCGCCGGACGGGCGGGCCATCGTCCGCCACTCCTGCGCCCACGTGGTGGCACAGGCGGTGCAGAACCTGTTCCCCAAGGCCCGGCTCGGCATCGGCCCGCCGATCCAGGACGGCTTCTACTACGACTTCGACGTCGAGCGCCCGTTCACCCCGGAGGATCTCAAGGCCGTCGAGAAGCGCGCCCAGGAGATCATCAAGGCCGGTCAGCGCTTCGCCCGGCGGGTCGTCTCCGAGGACGAGGCGCGCGCCGAGCTCGCCGACGAGCCGTACAAGATCGAGCTGATCGGGCTGAAGTCCAGCGCGGGCGACGACGCCGAGGCCGGGGTCGAGGTGGGCGAGGGCGAGCTCACCATCTACGACAACCTCGACCCGAAGTCCGGCGAGCTGTGCTGGAAGGACCTGTGCCGCGGGCCGCACGTGCCCACCACCCGGCACATCCCCGCGTTCGCGGTCCAGCGCTCGGCGGCGGCGTACTGGCGGGGCAGCGAGCGCAACCCGCAGCTGCAGCGCATCTACGGCACTGCCTGGGAGTCCCGCGACGCGCTCAAGGCCTACCAGCACCGGCTGGCCGAGGCGGAGAAGCGCGACCACCGCCGGCTGGGCGCCGAGCTCGACCTGTTCTCGTTCCCGACCGAGATCGGGCCCGGCCTGGCCGTGTTCCACCCCAAGGGCGGCGCGATCCGCACCGTGATGGAGGACTACTCGCGGCGCCGGCACATCGAGGCCGGGTACGAGTTCGTCAACACCCCGCACATCACCAAGTCGGATCTCTACGAGATCTCCGGGCACCTCGACTGGTTCGCCGACGGCATGTACCCGCCCATGCAGCTCGACGGTGGGGCGGACTACTACCTCAAGCCGATGAACTGCCCGATGCACATCCTGATCTTCCGGTCGCGCGGCCGGTCGTACCGGGAGCTGCCGCTGCGGCTGTTCGAGTTCGGCACCGTCTACCGGTACGAGAAGTCCGGGGTCGTGCACGGCCTGACCCGGGTCCGCGGCCTCACCCAGGACGACGCGCACCTGTTCTGCGCCCGCGAGCAGCTGCCCACCGAGCTCGACACCGTCCTGAAGTTCGTGCTCGGCCTGCTGCGCGACTACGGCCTGGAGGACTTCTACCTCGAGCTGTCGACCCGTCCGCCGGGCAAGGCGATCGGCAGCGACGAGGAGTGGGAGGAGGCGACCGAGCTGCTGCGTGAGGCCGCCTCCAAGCAGGACCTCGAGCTCGTCATGGACGAGGGCGGCGGCGCGTTCTACGGGCCGAAGATCTCCGTGCAGGCCCGGGACGCGATCGGGCGCACCTGGCAGCTGTCCACCATCCAGGTCGACTTCCAGCTCCCGCAGCGCTTCGACATGACCTACCAGGCGGCGGACGGCACCCGCCAGCGCCCGTTCATGATCCACCGGGCGCTGTTCGGGACGATCGAGCGGTTCTTCGCGATCCTGCTGGAGCACTACGCCGGCGCGCTGCCGCCGTGGCTGGCTCCCGTGCAGGTGGTGGGCATCCCGATCACCGACGAGCACGTGCCGTATCTGACCGACGTGGCGGCGAAGCTGCGGCAGCGGGGCATCCGCGTCGAGGTCGACTCCTCCGACGACCGGATGCAGAAGAAGATCCGCACCGCCCAGAAGCAGAAGGTGCCCTTCATGCTGCTCGCCGGCGACGAGGACGTCGCCAAGGGCGCGGTGTCCTTCCGCTTCCGGGACGGCACGCAGCGCAACGGCGTGCCGGTGGACGAGGCCGTCGCGGAGATCCTCGACGCCGTCGAGCGTCGTATCCAGGTCTGAGCACGGCCCACCCCGCTCGTGGTCAGGCCGTCCGCGGGCGGGGCCGCCCGGCGGTCAGCCCGCAGAGTGGTCGCGCTCGCGCCAGCGAGAGGTGATCGGCAGCCGGCGGTCGCGGCCGAACGCCTTGGACGTCACCTTCGGCCCGGGCGGGTTCTGCCGGCGCTTGTACTCGGCGAGGTCGACCAGGCGGATCACCCGGTCGACCGTCGCCGGGGCGTGGCCCGCCGCCGTCAGCTCGGCCCGGCCGAGGTCGTGGCTGACGTAGTCGTCGAGCACGGCGTCGAGGACCGAATAGTCCGGGAGGCGGTCGGAGTCGAGCTGGCCGGGGGCGAGCTCCGCCGACGGCGGCTTGACGATGATCTCCTCCGGGATGGGCGGGACCTCGCCGCGGGCGACCGCCCGCGCGTTGCGCCAGCGGGCCAGCGCCCACACGTTGGTCTTCGAGACGTCCTTGATCGGGGCGAACCCGCCGGCGCTGTCGCCGTAGAGGGTGGAGAAGCCGGTGGCCAGCTCGCTCTTGTTCCCCGTCGTCAGAACCAGGTGGCCGTGCTCGTTCGACAGCGCCATCAGCAGCGTCCCACGGACCCGCGCCTGCAGGTTCTCCGCGGCCAGCCCGTGCAGGCCGCCCGCGGCCGCGAGCGCGGCGTGGAAGGCGGCCACGGTCGGCTCGATGGGGACGACGCTGTGCCGGGTCCGCTGCCGGCGGGCGAGCTCGGCGGCGTCGTCCAGCGAGCCCTGGGACGAGTGCGCCGACGGCATGGCCACGGTGTGCACGGCGTCCGGGCCCAGGGCGTCCACCGCGATCGTGGCCACCAGGGCCGAGTCGATGCCGCCGGAGAGCCCGAGCGCCACCGAGCGGAAGCCGTTCTTGCGGACGTAGTCGCGGGTCCCGGTGACGACGGCGGCGTACAGCTCGCCGGCGGGGTCGGGCCGGTCGGCGACCGTCGCCGGGCGCGGCTCCCAGGCCGGCAGCGGATCGGCGGCGAGCACGACGCGGCTGACGGCCATCGTGGTGCCGTCGCCGGCGTCCACCGGCCCGTCCGGGCCCGTCTCCGGGCCCACGCCGGTGCCGGCGCCTTCGGGCAGATCGAGATCGACGGTGAGCAGGGTCTCGGCGAAGACCGGCGCCCGGGCGAGGACCTCGCCGCCGGCGTCGACGACCAGCGAGTCGCCGTCGAAGACCAGCTCGTCCTGGCCGCCGACCAGGTTGACGTACGCCAGCGTCGCGCCGGCCTCGCGGGCGCGGCGCGCGCACAGCTCGTCCCGGTGGTAGGACTTGCCCTGCTCGTACGGTGACCCGTTGATACACAGCAGCAGCCCGACCCCGACCTCGCGGGCCACCGCGACCGGGCCGCCCTCCTGCCAGAGGTCCTCGCAGACGGTCAGGCCGACGTCGACGCCGTGCAGCCGGAACACCGGGAACGTGGTGCCCGGCACGAAGTAGCGGAACTCGTCGAACACCCCGTAGTTGGGCAGGTGGTGCTTGGCCGAGCGGGCCGCGACCCTGCCCTGCCACAGCACGGCGACGCAGTTCTGCGGCTCCCCGGCCGGACGTCCGACCGCCGGCGCCGGGGTCGGGGAGGCGTCGAGGTAGCCGACGACGACGGCGATCTCGCCGGCGCCCTCCTCTGCGAGCCGGACCGCCAGGCGCTCGAGGGCGGCGGCGGAGGCGGCCACGAAGGAGCGGCGCAGGACGAGATCCTCGGCCGGGTAGCCGGTCAGCGTCATCTCGCCGAACACGACCAGGTGCGCGCTGCGGGCGAGTGCCTGCTTGGTCCAGGAGCTGACCAGCTCCGCGTTGCCGTCCAGGTCTCCGACGGTGGTGTCCACCTGGGCGAGGGCGATCCGCAACTGGGCCATACAGGCAGCGTAGGCCGCGATGCCCCGGCCCGGCGGTGTCGCGGCGGGGGTGGGTACGAGCGGTTGCGGCGGCGCAACTTCGCTGTAACGTCAGGCGCGTCGGGTCGGATCAGTCGCTACTCTCGGGTCAAAGTACCCGGGGGCGCCGCGCCCCGGCTCGGAGTATCGGGCGGCGGCGCATCCGGGGGAAGATCACCGGAAGTTGACTCGGGGAGCCGTGCCGACGAGTCCACACCTCAGCGCGGAGGGCTCATGGACAAACAACAGGAATTCGTTCTTCGCACCCTCGAGGAACGCGACATCCGGTTCGTCCGGCTCTGGTTCACCGACGTCCTGGGGGTGCTGAAGTCGGTCGAGATCGCGCCGGCCGAGCTGGAGGGCGCGCTCGCCGAGGGCATCGGCTTCGACGGCTCCGCGATCGAGGGCTTCGCGCGGGTGCACGAGGCGGACATGCTCGCCCGGCCCGACCCGTCGACCTTCCAGGTGCTGCCGTGGCGCGGCGAGCACCCGATGACCGCCCGCATGTTCTGTGACCTGGTCATGCCGGACGGGACGCCCGCGGTCGCGGACTCCCGCTGGGTGCTGCGCCGCACGCTGGCGAGGGCGGCCGACGCCGGGTTCACCTTCTACACCCACCCCGAGATCGAGTTCTTCCTGCTCAAGCACCCGCCGACGCGCGGTGGCCCGATGCCGCCGCCGGTGGACGAGTCGGGCTACTTCGACCTGACCCCGAACGACATCAGCCACGACTTCCGCCAGCAGGCCATCGGCGTGCTGGAGCGGCTCGGGATCTCGGTGGAGTTCAGCCACCACGAGGTCGCGCCGGGCCAGCAGGAGATCGACCTGCGCTACGCCGACGCGCTCACCATCGCCGACAACATCATGACCTTCCGGCAGGTGATGAAGGAGGTGGCGCTGCGCCAGGGCATCTACGCGACGTTCATGCCCAAGCCGTTCAGCGACCAGGCCGGGTCCGGCATGCACACCCACATGAGCCTGTTCGAGGGCGACCGCAACGCCTTCCACGACCCGACCGACGAGTACCAGCTCTCCAAGGTGGCCAAGGCGTTCATCGCCGGGCTGCTGGTGCACGCGGCCGAGATCACCGCGGTCACCAACCAGTGGGTGAACTCCTACAAGCGGCTGGTCGGCGACCAGCGTGCCGGTGAGCTGATGGAGGCGCCCGCCTACGTCTGCTGGGGCCACAACAACCGCTCGGCGCTCATCCGGGTGCCGCTGTACAAGCTCAACAAGTCCAACGCGGCCCGGGTCGAGTTCCGGTCACCGGACAGCGCCTGCAACCCGTACCTGACCTTCGCGCTGATGCTCGCCGCCGGCCTGCGCGGGGTACAGGGCGGGTACGACCTCCCGGCACCGGCGGCCGACGACGTGTGGACGCTGACGGACGCGCAGCGCCGGGAGCGCGGCATCACCGCGCTGCCCGGGTCCCTCGCCGAGGCGATCGCGACCATGGAGACGTCCTCGCTCGTCCGGGAGACCCTCGGTGACGAGCTGTTCGACTTCTTCCTGCGCAACAAGCGCTCGGAGTGGATCGAGTACCGCAGGCAGGTCACGCCGTTCGAGATCGACCGGTACCTCCCGACCCTGTGAGGAGCCGGCGGCCGCGGGCCGCCGCTCCTCCGGAAGACGCGCCCATGCCCCACCAGACGTCCGTACCCCACCGGGTGACCGCGCCCGGCCGGCTGACCGTTCCCGTCAGATGACCGTCCCGGCCGCTGACCGGCGGCGCCACACGGCCGCCGCGCAGCTTGCCCGGCTCGGCTTCTCCGACGTCGAGCGGGTCGCCGCGACCATGCGGCGGATCGGGCTGCTGCCGGTGGATGACGGCGCGGGCGGGTTCGCGGTGAGCGCCGTCGTCGGCGAGCTCGCTGCCGCCGCCGATCCCGACCGGGCGCTGCGTTGCCTCGACCGGCTGCTGGACGCATTGAACGCCCAGGACACGCCGGACGCCCAGGACACGCTGGCGGGCGCGCGGCTGCTGACCGCGCTCGCCAGCCGGGCGGGCCTGCGCCGCCGGCTGGTCGCGGTGCTGGGCGCGAGCTCCGCACTGGGTGATCATCTCGTCGCGCACCCCGGGGACTGGGCGATCCTGGACTCCGACGAGGCGATGACCGGCCCGGTCGATCCGGTGGCGGCCCGCGGCAGGCTGCTGCGGGCCGTCGGCGCGGACCCGGGCGCCGTCGAGCCCCGCGCCCGCGGCGCCGGCCCGGACGTGCTGGACGCGCTGCGCCTGGCCTACCGGCGCGCCCTGCTCGTCCTGGCCGCGCGGGACCTCACCGGGGCGGTGACCCTCGACGACGCCACCGCCGAGCTCGCCGCCCTCGCCGGGGCCGCCCTCGACGCCGCCCTCGCCGTGGCCCGCGCCGGGCTCGGGCCTGGCGACGTCCCCGTCCGCCTCGCCGTGATCGGGATGGGCAAGTGCGGCGGGTGCGAGTTGAACTACGTCAGCGACGTCGACGTCCTGTTCGTGGCCGAGCCGGTACTGACGCCGAAGGCGGCGGCTGGGACTGAGACGGCGGCTGGGACTGAGACTGTGCAGGCGCGGATGCCGGAGGCGGCGCCGGGTCTGGAGGCGGTGCTGCGCACCGCGACGCGGCTCGCCGAGGGGGTCGTCCGGGTCTGCGGCACGCCGACCGCGGCCGGCGAGCTGTTCCAGGTGGACGTCAACCTCCGCCCGGAGGGGCGGCACGGCGCGCTGGTGCGCACCCTCGACAGCCATCGGGCCTACTACCGGCGCTGGGCCCGGACCTGGGAGTTCCAGGCCCTGCTCAAGGCCCGCCCGATCGCCGGTGACACCGAGCTCGGCCGGCGGTTCGCCGCGATGGTCGCCCCGATGGTGTGGACGGCGGCCTCCCGCCCCGGGTTCGTCGCCGACATCCGGGCCATGCGGCGGCGGGTGGAGCGTTCGCTGTCACGCTCCGAGGCCGACCGCAACCTCAAGCTCGGCCCCGGCGGGCTGCGCGACGTCGAGTTCGCGGTGCAGCTGCTGCAACTGGTGCACGGCCGGGCGGACGCCAAGCTCCAGGTCGCGTCCACCCTGGACGCCCTCGACGGGCTGGCGCGCGGCGGGTACGTCGGCCGCCGCGACGCCGCCGGGCTCGCCGACGCCTACCGGTTCCTGCGCGCGGCCGAGCACCGGCTGCAACTACAGCGGCTGCGCCGGCTGCACACGCTGCCGCGCGATCCCGGGGAGCTGCGCTGGCTGGCCCGGTGCATGGGCCTGCCGGGCGCCACCGAGCTGGAGGCGGAGCACCGCCGGGTGGCCCGCTTCGTCCGTTCCCTGCACGAGAAGCTCTTCTACCAGCCGCTGCTGGAGGCCGTGGCCCGGCTGTCCGCGGAGGAGATGCGGCTGACCCCGCAGGAGGCCGCCGACCGGCTGGCCGCGCTCGGCTTCGCCAACCCGGCCCGCTCCCTGCGTCACATCGAGGCGCTGACGAACGGCGTGAGCCGCACGGCGGCCATCCAGCGGCACCTGCTGCCGGCGATGCTGCCCGCGTTCGCCGACGCCCCTGAGCCCGACGCCGGGCTGCTGGCGTACCGGCAGGTCAGCGAGGCGCTCGGGCGCACCCCCTGGTACCTGCGGCTGCTGCGGGACTCCGCCGGCGCCGCCGACCGACTCGCCCGGGTGCTGGCCACCAGCCGCTACGTCGCAGACCTGATGGCCCGGGCGCCGGAGTCGGTGCGGCTGCTGCGCACCGAGGAGGAGCTGCGCCCGGTGCCGCGGGAGGCGCTGGTACGCACTCTGCTCGCGGTCGCGCACCGCAACCCCGACGCCGAGGACGCGGTCGGTCGGGCCCGGGCGGTGCGCCGGGTGGAACTGGTCCGGGTGGCCTGCGCGGACCTGCTGGGCCTGCTCGACGTCGGCGCGGTCGGCCGGGCCCTCTCGGACGCCGCCGCGGCCACGATCGAGGCCGCCCTGCTGACCGCGCGCCGCCAGGTCGCCGGCGTCAGCGGTGGCTCGGACGGGCTGCCCGTCCGGCTGGCCGTCGTCGCGATGGGCCGGCTCGGCGGTGGGGAGCTGTCCTACGGCAGCGACGCCGACGTGCTCTTCGTCCACGAGGCGGAGCCCGGGGTCGGCGAGGCGCGCGCGGCCCGGCTCGCCGCCGAGATCATCGGTGAGCTGCACCGCCTGCTCGCGCTGCCAGGGCCGGACCCGCGGCTCACGCTCGACGCCGCGCTGCGCCCGGAGGGACGCAGCGGGCCGCTGTCCCGCACGCTGGAGGGCTACGCGTCGTACTACGACCGGTGGTCGCTGGCGTGGGAGGCTCAGGCCCTGCTGCGCGCCCAGCCGCTGGCCGGCGACGCGGAGCTCGCGGGCCGCTTCTGCCGGCTCGTCGACCGGGTCCGCCATCCGCGCGGGCTGCCCGCCGGCACGATCGCCGAGACCGTGCGGCTGCGCGGGCGGATGGAACGGGAACGCATCCCCCGCGGCGCCGACCGCGCCCTGCACGTGAAGTTCGGCCCGGGCGGGCTGACCGACGTCGAGTGGACGGTGCAGATCCTCCAGCTCGGCCACGCCTGGCGGCTGCCGGACCTGCGTACCACCGCCACCCGGGACGCCCTGCGCGCCGCGGCCCGCGCGGGCCTGGTCACCGCGGGCGAGCTCGCCGCCCTGGACGCCGCCTGGACGCTCGCGTCCCGGGTCCGCAACGGGATCATGCTCACCTCCGGCCAGGCCGGGGACCTGCTCCCGGCTGGCCCGCCCGGTCTCGAGCGGGTCGCCCGCGCGCTGGGCTACCCGGCGGAGGCGGTGGGCGAACTGCCCGGTGACTACCGCCGCGCCGCTGCCCGCGCCCGCTCGGTGGTGGAGGACGTCTTCGCCCGCGAGCAGCACATCGCTCACGGCTGACTGGCTCCGCGGGGGCGGCGACGGCGACGGCGACGGAGCCGGTGGCGGCCGCCGCGGGCCCGCGGCGCGTTCCGGCGGCGGGGACGTCTTGAGGAACTGGTCGGGCGACCAGGGACGCAGGAAGCGGACACGCACAGACAAAGGGCGTAGCTGGCGATCGCCGCCGTCTCGGGGCTGACTCCGAGGAAATGCGTGGCGAGCGCCGTGAGTGCCATTGGAGCGAGCGGCGCGCTCAGCTGCGTGTAGTCACGGTTGGGATGGGGCATGCTGTTCCCTCTCTTAGGTACCCGCGTACCGTCGGTATGCCGGCATCCATAAGACTGTCCGGGAACGCTCCTGGCAATAGAAACAACTAGCGGACGTGAAGATGCGTTTCTGTGGCGACGAAACTCGAATTGAGACGGGAGTTGCGACGATGTTGCAAGGGGTTGTTACCGCGGTGTCAGCGATGCGGAGGAACCCGGAGACCGGCTGCCCTGCAGTGCTTCTGACCTGTTGCAACGAGATGGTCAAGGAGTCGGAACGTGCGTGACGGCAGGGCCTCCAAGGGCGGTCGTGTTCCGCGGGTCGCCGTGGGCGTCGAGCCGGACCACAGGGAGCTTCTGGATTTCTTCCACCTGCTCAAAAAATGTTTTGGGACGCCGCTGTACAAATGTTCGCTGGACCAGACGCCGGCCGGCAGGACCCGGGCGAACAGGCAATTCAGAGGAGAGGTTCCGCTTCGCTGGGAAGATGCCGAGCGTTATCTTCTCCTTCAGCCGGAACCGGTCCGAGAGAAGGTCCTGTGGATTGCGCGTGTCGAATACGTCCACTGGTCTGTAGGTTCACGGGCGAGACGAAGATGGCCGCTGAGACCGGACGAGGAAAAACTTGTCGAGGAGGTGCTGGCGGCCGGTGGGTTCGCCCGTCAGCTCGCCGCCGTACGGCGCGCGGTCGACCAGCTGCGACAGGGGCATTACGACCTGGCGGGCACCGGGGATGCGGGCAGTACCGAGGCGGATCTCCGACCGGACCCGGCTCGCCGCCGGCCGGGGGCCGTAAGCGGGTTGCTGCCAGCGCCGAGGGCAGACGCACCCACCCGGTTACCCGAGGACACTGCCGGGGCGCCGGCACAGGCCCTTGAGGCGGCTGCGGAGGCGATCGCAGACGGACTACGTCATCGCCTCATCGAGCTGGAAGCCGTCGTCGAGCGTCAGCGGGGCGAGATCGTCACGGCTCTCACCCGCCAGGTCGAGGCCACCCGCCGGGCCGAAACCGCTGAGAGTCGCGCCCGAGAGGCGTACGGACAGAAAGAAGTCCTGCGCCATCAGGTTGAAATGCTCACCCGGGAACTGGCCCGGCGAACGGCCGCGGCCAACGTGGTCTCGGCCGCGCGGCAATCGTCAGCGCCACCGCCGACAGGTCGCGGGGTTATGCAGCCGTCGACGGCCGTGCCCGGACCGGGGCCTGCCCGCCCACCGCGTCTCGGCTGGCGAGCCAGAGCGGGCCTGCGGGCCGCCGTCCTGATCATCGCTATGGCGAGAATGATCGCCTTCGAGACGGTCGGTCCGCGTACTCCGCAGGAGCACCTGCAGGCGATGGCCCGAACGGGAGACCGTGTGGATCGCCTTCGAGCCTCGGCCGTTGTGGGGCTGTTCGAAGGCGTCTCGTACGACTTGGCCTACGACCTGACTCCTGGGCGCATCCGCGCCGAGACGATCTTCACTGTCTCTGACGGGGCTGTCGCCCATGCGTTCAGCGCTCTACCAGAGCTGACCGGGGACCAGGGGCGCTGCGGCGGCCTACAGGTCCACTACGCAGTCTTCGCGGGCGCCGCTGGCCTCGTGACAGAGGACGATCTTGATCTGGACGCGGCCCGAAGCCGGGATCTGATCAAGTGGAAGTCCTTTGTGCCAAGCAGAACCATCGAACTCATCGTCGACACCCCCGCGGTGCCCACCGGTTGCGGTGCCACCCTCGATTTCAACGAGGCGGTCGTCCGTATCGCTCCGTTTCAGCCGGCGGGCGATGTGGGCGCGGTCAGCGGGCTGCGCTGATCTCGGCAATCAGGTCCGTAGCCCCCGGCGGGTCGCCGGAGGCCACGGACCTGTCGTGTGACGCCAGGCCGCACGCGGCCTGGCGGTCAGACCTTGGCGGTCGCGTCGGCGGTCTGCGACGGCACGAACAGGGTCGGCTTGTCGCCGGCCAGCGCGCTGCAGCAGGTGTCGACGATCAGCGAGGAGACCACGTACGGGTCCATGTTGGCGTTCGGCCGGCGGTCCTCGATCCAGCCCTTCTTGGCCTTCTCGACGGCCCACGGGATCCGGATCGACGCACCGCGGTCCGAGGCGCCCCAGGAGAACTTGTTCCAGGGGGCGGTCTCGTGCTTGCCGGTCAGCCGCAGCTCGATGCCGTCACCGTAGTGGGTGACGTGCTCCATCACCCGGGTGCCCAGCGCCTCGCAGACGGCGACGATGGCGTCCCAGCTCTCCATGGTCTGCTTGGTGGAGAAGTTGGTGTGCGCTCCGGCGCCGTTCCAGTCACCGGCCATCGGCTTGGCGGCGAACGACACCGACGCGCCGAAGTCCTCGGCGATCCGGTGCAGCAGCCAGCGGCCGACCCAGATGTGGTCGCCGATCGCGGGGGTCGGCAGCACGCCGATCTGGAACTCCCACTGGCCCATCATGACCTCGGCGTTGGTGCCCTCGATCGCGAGGCCGGCGTCCAGGCACGCCTGGGTGTGCTTCTCGACGATGTCCCGGCCGGGCATCTTCTCGCCGCCGACGCCGCAGTAGTACGGGCCCTGTGCCTCGGGGTACCCGGCCGCCGGCCAGCCGAGGGGACGCCCGTTCTGGAAGAACGTGTACTCCTGCTCGATGCCGAACATCGGTGACATGTCGGCGTACTTCTCGGCCACCGCCCGGGCGGCGGCGCGGGTGTTCGTCGGGTGCGGGGTGAAGTCGGTCAGCTGGACCTCACACAGCACGAGCACGTTGTCGCCGCCGCGCAGCGGGTCCGGGCAGGTGAAGACAGGCTGCAGGACGCAGTCGGAGTTCGAACCCGGGGCCTGGTTCGTGCTCGAGCCGTCGAAGCCCCAGATCTCCGGCTCCTTGCCGCCCTTGACGATGCGGGTCTTGCTCCGCATCAACGGCTCAGGCTCGGTGCCGTCGATCCAGATGTACTCGGCCTGATAGCTCTTCGACTTGGAGCTCACTCGTACTCCCCGTGGTTGACGTGGCACGTGACGGAGCGACTGTGTGATCGGCCGGGGGAGGGCCGACCCCGGCCGCGACTGACGCAGGGTTCGTCCGGAGCTTCGTCGGGCCTCGTTTCCAATCAGTTCCCGGGGTGTTAATTCTCGGTCACCGGGGTGTTGCTGCACGGCCATAGTCGCGGCGCGGAAGCGAATACCCGCCGGTTCGCGGGAACCACCCCGGAAAAGCTGCCGTAACGACGGACGGCCCGTGCCCACGGGTTCGTGGACACGGGCCGTCCGTCATCAGCTGATATCCGCCCACCGTCGCCGGCGGTGTTCGGGGAAGGGCCAGCCGCAGGTCGCAGCGGCTGTCGGGTGGGTGGCGCCGGGGGTGGGCCGTAGGTCATACGAGAAGCCCCCGGCGCCGCTCTCGCCAGGTGTGGCGGGAGTCCGCCCGCCCCGTTGGTGGCGCCGCTCCGGACCGGGAGGGATATCGCGGTCTAGATGTCGTAGTAGAGGCTGAACTCGTACGGGTGCGGGCGTAGCCGGATGGCGTCGACCTCGTTCATCCGCTTGTAGTCGATCCAGGTCTCGATGAGGTCGGGGGTGAAGACGTTTCCTTCACGGAGGAACTCGTTGTCGGCCTCGAGGGCGTCGAGGACCTTCTCGAGTGAGCCGGGCACCTGCGGAACGGCGGCGAGCTCGTCCGGCGGGAGCTCGTAGAGGTCCTTGTCGATCGGGTCCGGCGGGTCGATCTTGTTCTTCACGCCGTCCAGGCCGGCCATCAGCATCGCTGCGAACGCCAGGTACGGGTTGCAGCTCGGGTCCGGCACCCGGAACTCGACCCGCTTCGCCTTCGGCGAGTCGCCGCCGAGCGGAATCCGGCAGCACGCCGAGCGGTTGCGCGCCGAGTAGACGAGGTTCACCGGGGCCTCGTAGCCGGGCACGAGCCGCCGGTAGGAGTTCGTGGTCGGGTTGGTGAACGCGAGCAGGGCCGGCGCGTGGTGCAGCAGTCCGCCGATGTAGTAGCGCGCGGTGTCGGACAGGCCGCCGTACCCGTTCGGGCTGTAGAAGAGCGGCTCGCCGTCCTTCCACAGGCTCTGGTGGGTGTGCATGCCGGACCCGTTGTCCTCGAAGAGGGGCTTGGGCATGAAGGTCACGGTCTTGCCGCGGCTGCGCGCCACGTTGCGGATCACGTACTTGTAGAGCATCAGGTTGTCGGCCGTCTTGAGCAGCGTGTCGTACCTGATGTCGATCTCGGCCTGGCCGGCGGTGCCGACCTCGTGGTGCTGCATCTCGACGGTGATGCCGACCTCGAAGAGCACCCGGGTCATCTCCGAGCGCAGGTCGGTGAAGTGGTCCGTCGGCGGCACGGGGAAGTAGCCGCCCTTGAACCGGGGCTTGTATCCGAGGTTGCCGCCCTCCTCCTTCCGCGCGGTGTTCCACGCGGCCTCCACCGAGTCGACCGCGTGCATCGACCCGTAGGGGTTGTAGTCGTAGCGGACGTCGTCGAAGATGTAGAACTCGGCCTCGGGGCCGAAGTAGGCGGTGTCGGCGATCCCCGTGCCGCGCAGGTAGGCCTCGGCCTTCTTGGCGATGTTGCGCGGGTCGCGCGAGTACTGCTCCTTGGTGATCGGGTCGTGGATGAAGAACGTCATTGCGAGGGTGGGGTGCTCGCGGAACGGGTCGACAAACGCCGTCCGAGGGTCCGGAAGGAGCAGCATGTCAGATTCATGAATCGCCTGGAATCCGCGGATCGACGATCCGTCGAACATGAGCCCATCGCTGAAGACCGACTCGGAGAAAACCTCCGTGGGGATTGTGAAGTGCTGCATCACCCCGGGAAGGTCACAGAATCGTACGTCAATGAACTGAACGCCTTCGTCCCGGATATAACGGAGCACGTCGTCGGCGTTTGTGAACATCCACCCTCCAGCGTTTGTCAGGTATCCATGGACTGACAGGGTACGCTCCGGTCGGTTGCGTGATGTGACCGCATGGCGTACCGGGGATATCACCGGGTTGTTTCCGAGATGTTACCGTAACGGCGTTCGTGACGGTACGTCATCGCCCGGTTGGCGCGGGATCGCCGCATAGGCTTGCGCCGTGGGACGCGCACTCGGAGGTTGGCTGGAAGGGCCCGGGCTGCCTCGGGACACACCACCCGGAGCCCGACTCGGGCTCCCGGCGGAGGGCCCCGGTTCGGTGGTGGGGTTCGGTCCCCGCCTTGTCGCCTATGCCGTCGACGCGGTGATAGCGAACCTGCTGGTGGGAGTCCTGTTCCTCGTCGGCGTCAGCGCCGCGGGGGATGCGCGCGGCTTGGCCGTGTACGGAGCGTTCCTGCTCGAGGAGCTCCTGCTGGTCGCCGTCGTCGGGCAGACCATCGGCATGCGGCTGGCGGGCATCCGGGTCATCCGGGTGCGCGACGGGGCGCGCCAGAGCTGGCCCTGGATCGTCGTGCGGACACTGCTGCTGGCGCTGTTCATCCCGATCTTCATCTGGGACCGCGACCTGCGTGGCACCCACGACCGCGCCGCCGGAACGGTGGTCGTGCGCGACCCGGTCACCTCACCGACGACCTGAGCCCGCGCGGAGCCCCGAGCCGCACCACCGGACGGCCCGGTAGGCCCGGTAGGCCCGGGGGGTGCCGGCCGTGCCGGTTCAGCCGCCCCGTGGCGGGACGGTGCCGGCGGCGGGACGGCACCCCGGCAGCACCGGGGCCGGCGAACCGGGCCCCGGACGGTCGGGGCCCGGTCAGTCGGGGTGCGGGCTCAGCGGAGCCGGCCGCCGCGGGGGATGTTCCGCGGGATGGGGCCCTTGGGGATCGGCAGCGCCGGGGCGCTGACGGCCTTCAGCCTGCGATCGAGGGCGTCCACATCGCGCTTGCGCAGCTCGCGGCGCAGCCGCATGAGCGTGCTCTGCAGCTTCGGCAGTGGGATCTCGCCCTCGCCGTTCCCGACGACGTAGTCGAGCAGCGGCGCCTCGCCGACGATCTTGCGGATGCGGCGCTTCTCCGCGACGAGCAGCTCGCGCGGGCCGCGCCCGCGACCCTCCGCGATCAGGATCACGCCTGCCCGACAGACCACGCGGTGGACCACATCCTGATGCCGGTTCACGCCGACGGCGGGGGTGAGCCGCCAGTCGCCGCGCATCCGCTCGACGACGCCGGCGGCGGCGCCCGGCTTGCCCTCCATCTCGGCGTACGCGGTCTTCTGGACGCGCCGGCTGAACACGTTCAGCGCGACGACCAGCCCGAGCAGCACCGCGATCGGCAGCCACACGTACAGCGGGCCGACGAAGACCCCGAGGATGACGCCGACCGCGATCGGGCCGGCGAGCCCGAGCAGGCTCAGCCACAGCACCCGCGGGTCACGCTGCTTGGTGATCTTGTATACGAGGCGGATCTGCGCGAGCCTGGCGCGCGCCCCACCAGGCTGGCCGCCACCACCACCACCAGCGGGCGGCGGCGGTGTAGCGGCCCGCGCGTTCCGGCCGGCCTTGGCCGGCGGGTCGGACGGACCGCTCTGGCCAGCCTGGTCGGACCTACCGGCCCGGCGGGCCTTGCCACCGGCCTTCGGGGATCCACCCTTGGGGGCGCCGCCGGTCGGCCCGCCCGCCTTCGGGTCCCCAGCCTTCTGGGCACCCCCGCGCGCGCCCGCGCGTGACCCGGCCGCACCCGTTCCACCCGGCCGGCGGGCGGCCCCGCCACCCGTCGTTCCGCTTCCACCCGCGGCCGCGAGCACCGGCTCCCCGCCGGCTCCGGCCGGCTTCTTCCGCAGCGCCATAGACGCGAGCCTACGGCCTCGAACGGGGTGCCTGGCGACTGCTCCGGTAACGGAGGTCAGGAACGGGCGGCGGCCGCCGCCCGTGAGCGCACCGGCGAGACCCGTGGCGCCGAGATCCGGGGGACGGGGAACGTGGCCCGGGCCGGCGGCGCGGGCCACGTTC
>NZ_UBIZ01000681.1:0-2015 GCF_900465275.1 Parafrankia sp. Ea1.12
CCACCACCCTGGTGGCGGGTCTCGAACCGGGGCAGCAGCGGTTCCACCAGCTCCCACAGATCGTCCGGGACCAGCCGCAGAGCGAGGCTGCTCTCCATCACATCCATGATCAGATATGTACCCGCAGCCGCCACACAAGACACGCTCTTAACCACACCGAGGCGGTACGACAGCTGCGGGGGCACCCCCGGCGATGGAGGCTCCATGAGCACGCAGGACGCACGCCCGGCATCCGCCACGCCGACGCGTAGGCGGGGCTCGGTACGACGGACCACGACCCACGACTCGCTGCGGCCGGGCGGGCTACTCGGACCGGTCACCGTCATGGCGCGCGGTCGTGACCTGCGCACCGCGCCCGACGGCGGAAGTACCGTTCTCGGCACGGCACGCCTTGACCTGGAGGTGGGCTACCCGCAGCGGCTCGTACGGCGGATCGCCGGTGACCCGTCTCACCCGGGTCTGACGGCGCTCGCGGGGGTAGCGGTGTCTGCCGGTTTCCGGCAGGCCGTCGACGCCGCGATGCCGGGCGAGCGGACGTCGCGGTCGGTGCGGTTCCAGCTCCTCGACGATCTACCGACGGCACTGCTCGTGAGTGGTTACGCGGTGCAGGCCGCCGGCGCGCACCGCTCTCGTCCCAAGCTCACGCTGCAGTATCCGGACCTCTGCGCCGGCTGGGTGGCCGGAGGCACGCTCGTGTCCGGATTCGCCGGGACCGGTAAGATCCCGGTCCACGTCGGTCCGCATGCGCCGTCGGTCGACTCCGACGACCCGCTCGGCTGGCACACCTTCGACCTGCTCCCTCCGCACGGTATGCGCCGTCGTCGCCGGCTCGACGTCTGGAGGGAAGGCGAGATCGCCGCGGTGGAGTGTTTCTTCCGCGACAGTCACGTGGATGACGACGGCGTCGAGACAATCGTGCACGAGTACACGGTCCATGCCACTGGCGATCCAGCGACACGGCGGTTCCTGTCGTGCGAAGCGGACATCGGTGCCCTCCCGTGGCCGGAGTGCCCCGCAGCGGCGGCCAGCGCCACCCGCCTGGCGGGCGAGGCGGCCGAGGGCCTGCGCGGCCGGGTACGCGACACCTTTGTCGGCCCGTCCACCTGCACGCACCTCAACGACACCCTGCGCTCGCTCGAGGACGTCATGGCCCTGCTGGAACGAGTGGACGACGCGCAGGAGCAGGTCCGCACCCGACCGACAGGTGGCCTCGCCAGCTGACGCCGCCACGGGTCAGACCCGGACAGACGGATCATCCAAAGCTCCTGTGGGGTGCCAGAAGTCGGCCTGGGCCCGTGAGCTGGGCTGATGCGGCGGAGCGGACTGTCGGCATGATGGTCAGTTATGTCCATCCGCCTGCTCTATCTGATCTTCGTGCGGGTGTGTGGCTGGCTGGTTCTCCTCGGCCGCTCGTCGGCGTCCAAGGACATCGAGCTGCTGGTGCTGCGACATGAGGTCGCGGTGCTGCACCGTACCCAGCCGAAGCCCCGGTGGGACTGGGCGGACCGGGCGGTGCCCGCCGCACTGATCCGACTCCTGCCCAGGGCGCTGCGGGCGCACCGGCTGGTCACTCCCGGCACCGTTCTGCGGTGGCACCGCCGCCTGGTCACACGGAAATGGACCCACCCGCACCGGACGGGACGGCCACCGATCAGCCCGGAGATCGCCACGCTGATCAAGCGGCTCGCGACCGAGAACACGACATGGGGCTACCAGCGGATCCAGGGCGAGCTCCTCACACTCGGCCACCGGGTCAGCGCGTCCACGATCCGCCGGGTCCTGACATCCCTGGGGCTGCCCCCGGCACCGACACGGCAGACCGACACCACATGGCGACAGTTCCTGCGCACGCAGGCAGCGACGATGCTGGCCGTGGACTTCTTCCACGTGGTGCGACGCGAGGTCGCAATGTGTGAGTGAGCGGAACGAAAGGAGGGTCGACGTGGTCGACGATTCGGCTCCGGGCTAGTGCTCACAGCCCGTCCCCGCCTCCGGCATGCGTCGCGTATGCACTC
>NZ_UBIZ01000647.1:0-2779 GCF_900465275.1 Parafrankia sp. Ea1.12
GTGATGCGGGGGTCGGGGCCGTCGCGGTGGTCGCGATCCCAGGTGCGCACCTGGTCGGCGAGGTCCTCGGCGAGGGTGGTGGCGTCGGGGCCGAAGGCGTGGGCGCGGAACTCGTAGAGCGATTCGGCGATTTTCGGGCAGGTCAGGTAAGCGATGCTGGTGCTGTTGACGATGGCGTCGCCGGGTGGGCGGCCGGCGGGCGCGAGGAGCTCCGTCGCCGCGTCCTTCGCGACGTCGATCTGGCAGTAGCCGTCGAACACCGTCGCGAGCCAGAGTTTCAATGTGTCGAACGGGGTCACGGGCGGGATTCGCACCCCGGTCCAGGTATCGACGCGAGGGGTGTCGAGGATGCCGTCGAACAGCTCGGGCTTCGCCGGGTAGTTGCCGTCGAACCGTAGGACGATCTCGTCGCCGCGCAGCGCGAGGCGTTGCAGCGGGTTCGCGCCGGCGCCCTGCATGCGTACGAAGCCGCACATCTGCGTCTCGCGGCTGACCAGCCGGTCGCCGTGCCGTTCGAACGCGACCCCGCGGCCGAGGCCGCGCAGTCGTAGCGGGACGATGAGACGTCCGCCATCGACGAGCTGGTCGACCCACGCCGGTGGGATGTCCACGGCCTGTGCCGTGACGATGATCGAGTCGAACGGGGCGTGCTCGGCCGCGCCGTACCAGCCGTCGCGGGTCAGGACCTGGACCCGGTCGTAGCCCGCCGCGGCGAGGAAGCGGGCGGCTCTGTCGGTGATGTCCGGGTCGATGTCGACCGTGGTCACCTCGCCCGCCGGACCGACCAGCTCGGCGAGAAGAGCCGCGTTGTACCCACCCGAACCCAGTTCCAGGCAGCGCATCCCGGGCGCCAGGCGTGCCTGCTCGATCATCGTTGCCTGCAACCACGGCGCGGACACCGAACTGATCGTCGCCCCGTCCGCGTCGAACTTCGTCCGCACGACATCGTCGGCGTATCCCGCCTCCACCGTCGCCTCGGGCGCGAACAGGTGCCGCGGCACCGCCCGGAACGCGGCCTCCACCTCCGCCGTCCGGATCCACCCACCCGAAAGCAGGCCCTCGACCAGCCGTGCACGCAGCCCGTCCGCTTGCTCCTCGTCGAAGACGGCCGCCGGCTCATCCTGAACCACATCCACGTGGCAACACCTCCAACACAGATCGTGATCGTCGAATCGGTTGCTGTCACCCTGCCCGATCGGAGCGAGTCGCACATTCCCTGGACGACGAACATTCCGTTCGTGTCCCGCGCAGCCTCTGACCAGCGAAGACGCTCCGCACCAGGCCAACCTGTTCGTGCCCCGCACCGACTGACAGATCAACTGCTGCCGTCACCCGCGATGTGGTCGTTGATAGTTCAACCGGATGAGGCGGCCATCTCGAAACAGCGAGATCGAGGACGGCAAGTCGGCCTTGATGCCGCGGGCACGCTGCCCCACCGCGCGCTCGTCATAAAGAAGCCAGTCTTCCAGCAGCGCCGGTAGCGAGAAGTGGAGCTCAAAAGCCCGGGAGCCGTCGGCGGGCAGGATCATCCAGTCGTCGGTGACAGTGCGTCGCGTCACGAACTGGACCGGGAGGGGTACTGAAGGCCGAGGATGGGGGGAGAACCACCGGTTGCATCGGGCTGAAGATGTTCCGATCGAGGAGATTTCCCGGCGGCCAGGTGTGGTCCCGAACAATCTGTGTCGTGCCTTCGACGCCATCAGATCCACACCACGTTCCCGGGGCCTCCCGGATCGCCAGCGCCGCCTGAAGGGAACTCTCCGCACCGCGATCTTCAAGGGGCATCACCTGGAGCACTGGTAGTTCGAGTGACCACCGACGGACGGATCTGGTATCTGGTCGACGACGCGAATCGGACGGTACCGCAGGGGCCAGCGCGAGGTCAGCCGGCGCCGGAGGGCCGGCGCACCGACCCTCCGGCGCCCACCTGGCCAGTAACGCGAACCTTCATCCTGTCAACAGACGCGCTATGGAACATCTGGCACGGGGTGTTCTGCGATAGTGGAGTGCTCGGCTTCCGTGGGCCTTCCGGCCGCGGCGCACTGCACTTTGCCTGGGGGGGCGACTTCTTGACCGGCAAGCGTGACCTGCTCATGGCTGCATTGCCGGGATATGAGATCCGCGGAGAGATCGGCCATGGAGCTTTCGGTGTGGTTTTATCAGGCCAGGACAGGCTGCGCCGGGAAGTAGCCATCAAAATTGTGCACGGGTTGGATGGCGCTGCCGACAATGCCGAAACGGAGGCGCTCACTCTCGCCAGGCTTGACCATCCGCATGTCGTGCGGGTGTATGACTACATCCGGCGGGACGGCCTCGCGCTGATCGTCATGGAGCTGCTCGACGGTGGCACGCTGCGCGCGCGGGCCATGCGTGGGCTGTCCACGGAGCAGGTGTGTGCGATCGGCCTGGCCACCGCGGCGGCGCTCGGCTATGCCCACGAGCGGGGCGTGCTGCATCGGGATGTAAAGCCGGCGAACGTGCTGTTCACGAAAAGCGGGCGGCTGAAGGTCGCCGATTTCGGGATCGCCCGGGAATACACGGGCTCCGCCCTGCAGACCACAACGGCAGTCGGCACCCCGCGGTACATGGCACCGGAACAGTTCCTGGCCGGGCGGCTGGGCCCGTTCACCGATCTGTACGCGCTTGGCGTGACGGTAGTTGTCAAGTCAAGCGAGACAGTGGGTTGTTAGTCGACTGGCTGTGGGTCTGGCTGGTTGATCCACGCGGTGTCGGGTAGGCGGGGTGGCCGTGGCCTGCGGCTGAACCGTGCGGGGTAGGC
>NZ_UBIZ01000019.1:0-477 GCF_900465275.1 Parafrankia sp. Ea1.12
GTCGTAGGCCTTCTCGCGGTCCTGTTCCGATGCGCCTGTCCGCCCCGCCAGCAGGGCGTCGTTGAGCGCCTTGTCGGCGATCCCGGAAAGGTTCGCCGGCGAGTCGCCGCTGAAGGCCGTCCACAGCCGTGGTTCGGGGTCCTGGAAGAACGCTGACGACGTGGTCGCGTCGAAGTCGTGCGTCGTGCGCAGCGAGACGATGTCGGCAACCTCGATGATCTTGACCTGGACGCTGACGTTCTTGAACGTGCCGAGCTGGGCCTGGATGTTCTCCGCCGTCGTCCTGCTCTCCGAGGTGGGGGCGGTGGAGACGGCGAAGGACACCGGCTTGCCTTCCGCGGCGAGCTCGTCGAACAGTCGCTGGGCGGTGGCCTTGTCCGCCTTGCGCAGCGGCGTGTCCGAGTAGAAGGGCGAGGCCTTGCTGAACAGCGTGTCGACGGGTGTGCCGGTTCCGTTGTAGGCGGCGAGGTTCAGCGC
>NZ_UBIZ01000157.1:0-239 GCF_900465275.1 Parafrankia sp. Ea1.12
ATCGCCTGCGCGTACGCGGTCACGGGAGTGGTCATCGTGACTTTCAGGGTGACGTCGTCGACTACCTCGGTCGAGGCGACCATCGCCGCTTCCGCCGCGCTGGGTGAGGCGCTGGCCGGGTCCTTGAGTCGGTCCCAGTTGAATTTCACCGCTTCGGCATTGAGCGGAGTGCCGTCGGAGAAGACCAGCCCGGGCCGCAGCTTCAGGGTGAAGGTGCGGCCGTTGTCCGTCGTGGTGAA
>NZ_UBIZ01000280.1:0-21130 GCF_900465275.1 Parafrankia sp. Ea1.12
CGAACCGGTCCAGCGACCCGGTGACCTTCGCCGCGACCTCGGCGTAGTCGTCGTCCGGGAACAGGCACATCCCCAACGTCAGATAGACCGTCACATGCGGCGGGAGTTTCCCGCCCCTGCGCCGCTCACCGACCCCACAGGCCGCGACCGCCTCGTCCACCGCGTCCCGCGGCACCGCCGTCACCAACACCCCGACCGACACCTGGTCCGGGGTCACCATCGAAGCCACGAACCGTCACCAAACCACCCACCAGCACAGATGCCACGCCGCCACGCCGTACCAACCCACCAGCCAAGAACAACAGAAGATCAGCCATCCAAGATCGACTTAAGCTTCACGGCATTGGATCAGGACCTTGCGGGAACGGCGCAGCCGTCGGGGTAGCTGAGCCAGCGCGGCCGTGGCCACGGTGATGTGGTCGGCCGCGGTGTTCGAGCCGGCGTTTCCCCGGCAGAGCAGCACCGCGGCGGGTTCCCCGGTCCCGTCCGGGCCGTGGTCGATGAACGCCCACAGAGGATGGAACCCGAACCCGCGCTTGAACGTCGGTTTCGCCTGTTCCTTCTCGGAATGGGCGGTGACCAGGGTGGCGTTCCGGGCGAGGCTGGCTTCGTCGAGGGCGCGGGCGTCGCCTTTGAGCGCGACGAAGACTCTGCTGCGTAATTCGGCTGGGTGTCGTGGGTGCGGCATTGATCTCTTCTGTGGTCCGGGTCGTCTCGCTGGCCGCGGGAGGTGGGGCACATGTCGTTGCAGCCGAAGGGGCTGCCCGAGATCCCGGCGCAGACTGTGACGGTCGCGCGGGCGGCGTTTCCGCGGGGGACGTTGGCGATGCGGCTGCGGGATCGCCTCGCCGAGGTGTTCGCCGATGAGCCGTTCACCGGCGCGTTCGGGATCAGGGGGGCGCCGGGTCTGCCGCCAGCGGTGTTGTCGCTGGTCACGGCGCTGCAGTTCACCGAGAACCTGACCGACCGGCAGGCCGCGGGTATGGCGGTCCGTGCGATCGACTGGAAGTACGCCCTCGGCGCGGAGCTGACCGATACCGGGTTCGACGCGACGGTGCTGTCCCGGTTCCGGGCCCGGCTGGCCGACCACGATCTGGAACGGGTGGTCTTCGACCGGCTCGTGGAGGCCTGCCGTGAGCGGGGCCTGATCGGCGCTGGTGGCAGAGCGCGCACCGATTCCACCCATGTGATCAGCGCGGTGCGGGACCTGAACCGGACCGAGCTCGCCAGGGAGAGCGTGCGGGCGGCGTTAGAGGCCCACGCGGTCGTGGCCCCGGACTGGCTGGCCGACACCCTGAACATCGACGAGTTGGCGTATCGCTAGGGCGAGCGGGTCAACGGGTGGACGATGCCGTCATCGACGACGGCCCGGGACCGTCTTGCCGCGGTGTTCGGGCAGGACGCGCTCGCCCTGTGCCGGGCAGTCGCCGCTCCCCGGCCAGGTTCTCGATCACATACGACGCGACCACGTCACGCACCCGATCAGCGTTCCACACATACCCGTTCAGTAGCCGCTGCATCTTCTGCGGACCCGCCTGACCGGTGAACTCCGCGAGGGTCCACCCGTTCTTCCGCTCCGCGCGGGACAACAACCCGGCCACATACGCCCGCGCCTGCACCCGCGGCTGCTCCGACACGAAACACGGATCGACTCGCACCAGCAACTCCTCCAAACCAGCCTCCCATACCGCCACGTCCAAACCGGATACACTCCGCTCCGCGGCCACCGCGGATTCATCGTCTATTCTCACAAACTACGGAGAATCACACGGTAGCCGCACCCGTTCGGACGCCACGCCGCCACTCCATGCAGAGAGACCACATGCCGGCCACTGTCACTGGAGTATTAGGTGATGGAGGCGGCGTCGTGCAGGCTGTCGAACAGGGCCGCGCGGCGCATATAGGCGCGCGCGCTATCGAGGTTCTCGGCCGTGCAGCGCAACTGATCGAGGTTCTGTCGCCGCACGGCGGGGTCGCGTTCCTCCAGCATTCGCTTGTTGGCGATTGTCTGGGCTTGTACGTAGTTCAGCGCGGCGTGACGGCGCTGGCGGCTGTAGAGATCGAGCAGATCGTCACCGTCCCGACCGTGGATCACCTGGGGGAGCTTCTCCGCAAGGTTGATGGCATCATGGATGCCGCCGTTCATGCCCATGCCGCCGATCGGGTTGTTGACGTGCGCGCTGTCTCCGGCCAACAAGATGCGGCCTTTATGGAAGGTCCCGGCCACGCGCTGATTGACCCTGTAGACCCTGGCGTACTCGACGTGGTAGGGGTCCGCCTTGGGGAAGAACTTCTGCAGCCGCCGCTCGACACGCGCTGCCGACAGTGCGGTGGTGTCGTCCTCGTCCTGGCCGATCGGCAGGATCAGCCGCCAGAGTCCTTCGGGCGTCTCCCCGCGCACCTTGAACAGGTTGGCCCACTCGTAGGGGTCGGAGAAGTAGTTGCGCAGTGACAGATTCGACTTCACGGTCTTGAAGTCGAATCTGGTCGCGATCTTGATGAACCGCTCCGGATACGTGAACCCTTCGAACTCGATGCCGGCGAGCTTGCGCACTGTTGACCGGCCGCCGTCGCAGCCGATGACATAGGCCGCCGTCATGCGCCCCGTGCCCGCGGGGGAGGCGTACTCCACCTCGATGCCGTTCGCGGCCACGGTGAGGCCGGTGAGGGCGTGGGAGAACCGCATGTCGAAGTCGGATCCGTTGGCGTATTCCTCGGCGATGGAAGCGGTCAGTTTGTATTGCTCGTACTGCAGCACATAGGGAAACCGGATCTCGTCTTTGAGCCGGGCGAGATCGAACTCCGCCACCAACTCGCCGGTCGGCCGGTCATGGAAGCGATAGGTGCTCGAAACCAGGCCGTGCGGCGTGATCTTCTCGGTGATGCCCAATTCGTCAAGCATCTCCAGAGTGCTCGGATGAATGGTCGCGGCGCGCTGATCCTTCACCGGTACGGGCTCCGACTCGAGCACGGTGACCGGGATGCCCTGCCGGTTCAGCGCCAGTGCGCACACCATTCCGACCGGGCCGGCGCCGACGATGACGACCCGGGTGCTGCTCTGCGACGAAATCATGGCTCAGGCGAGCGATCCTGTGCGTCGCCCGACCACCATTCCCGCAGTCAGGCCGGCGCCCGTCGGGTAGTTCCCGCTGAAGAGGCCCCCGAGCGCTTCACCGCACGCGAAGAGCCCGGGGATGGGCGCACCTGACGGATCGAGCACCCGGCCGTTGATGTCGCCGCGAAGCCCTCCAAAGGTGAAACTGATTCCACACGTCACCGGATATGCATAATAGGGCGGCGTCTCTATCGCCGATGCCCAATTACTCTTGATCGGTTCCACCGTCGCGCTGCGGCCGTCCTTGATCGTTGGATCGAGCGGACGGCTGGTGTCGATCGATGAGTTGAAATCGCGGACCGTCCGCGCGAACGCGTCGACGTCGACGTCTATGGCTGCGGCGAGCTCTTCGACGCTGTTGGCGACGACCGGGATGATCCCGGGCATTTCATACTCGTACACGTTGAGCATCGATCGCGAGTTCGCGTCGAAGATCTGAAACGCCACCGAACCCGGCTGTTCGAGGATCACCTTGCCGTACTTCGCGTACGTATAGTTGCGAAAGTCTGCACCCTCGTCGAGGAATCGTCGACCCCAGGCGTTGACAATGATGCCAAGCGGATAGCCGTACCGGCTGAGTCGGTTCGTCAACATACGGTTGCTCTCGTTCTCGGGATATGACGCGTCCCACGGCACGCTATGACACGTTGACCAGTCGCCTCCACGATCTGCACCAATCTCCAAGGCCGCGCCGATCAGGTCACCGGTGTTGTACGGCGTGCCACGCACCTTCGCGTGCTGCCACCCGTCTCCCAGGTAGCGTTGCCGCCATTGCGCGTTCGCCTCGAAACCGCCGCTGGCGATCACCACCGACTCCGCCGGAAACTCCTGATCGCCCGCGCGAACACCGACGACCGAGCCGCCGTTGGTCATCAGCCCCGTGACCGGGCAACCGTAGCGCATCTCGACCCCGAGCCGCGAGGCGACGCGTTCATGGTCTGATATCAGCCCAGGGCCCGCGTCGACGTTGCACACGTGCGTTCCACCCCAGAACACGAAGGTTCCATCGGCGTTCTCGTGAGCCTGCCGCTCGTACATCAGCCGGAATCGCAACCCCAGTTCGTGCAGCCAGCGGACCGCGTCGCGCGAGCCTTCGACGACAGCCGCGGCAAGTTCCTTATCGTCACGTCCCTCGGTGATCCGGTCCAGGTCGGCCAGGAACTCTGCCGCCGAGTACGGCGGAACTTCGGTACGCACGTGACGCTCATCGGGCTCAAGGACCTCGAGCAGATCGCCGAGCCCGGCGTGCACCATCCGGGTCGCACCGAGCGTGTAGTAGCTGTTCCCCCCGGCCAGCGCCCGCGGCGCCTTCTCCAACAGCAGCACGCGTCGCCCGCGCTCGGCCGCCGCGTGAGCCGTGCAGTACCCGGCGTTACCCCCGCCGACCACAACAACATCCGCGTTGTGCATAACCACCTCGTTGCCGTATCCGACCCGAGAACAACTCACGTTGAGCGATGCCGCTCGACGCGTTCCTAGTTCTGCTCGCGCTGCAGTCGCTTGCTGACCTTGCCGACCGCGGTGTACGGGAACTCGTCGACCACCTCCACGAAATCGGGAAGCTTGAATGTCGCGAGGCCCCACTCCTGCAGGAACCGACGCAGCTTGCTCAAGGTGAGATCGGCCACGTCCTCCGGCGACCGGGGGATCAGGTACGCCTTGATGCGCTCGCCGAGCACCTCGTCATCGATGCCGATCACGGAGGCGTTGTGCACGCCGCCGTGGGCGAGGAACGCGTTCTCCAGCTCCTCGGGCGCGATCTTCTCGCCGCCACGGTTGATCTGGTCCTTCGACCGGCCCACGACCCTCATGAACCCACGCTCGTCCCGCTCGACTATGTCACCGGTGCGGTAGAAGCCATCGCTGGTGAACGCCAGGGCATTCTGCTCGGGGTTGCGATAGTAGCCGCGGATTACCGACGGCCCCCGCGTCAGTAGGTGACCGGGCGCCCCGGGCGGCACGTCGTTTCCCTCGTCGTCTATGACCCGGATCTCGTCGGCCTCCGAGGCCGGCCGGCCCTGGTATCGCACGCTGGTCTCCCGATCGACGTCCGGAGGGTTGCTGACGACCAGGCCTTCGCCCATCCCGAAGCTCTGAGACAGCTCCATGCCGAGCTCCGGCTCGACCCGCCGCGCCACCTCCTCGCTCAGCTTCGCACCCCCGCACATGATCACCTGCATGCTGGAGAGATCGTAGGCGTCGCGCAGCGAGGAGTTCAGCCAGGCCAGCAGGATCGGGGGCACCAACGTCACGCGGTTCGCGCGGTGCTTCTCGATCAGCGGGAACGCCGCATCGGGGCTGCCGTTCGGCGCGATCACGATCGTTGCGCCCACGCTGAACGCGCCGAGGAAGCCGGGCGAACGCGTCGACATACTGTGACAGATCGGCATGACCAGCAGATGCACCGTCCGCTCGGTGATGCCCCGTTCCCCGACGCTTCTGCGCAACGCATAGCCGTACGTGTGATGAGTATGCGGCATCAGCTTCGGAACGCCCGTCGTGCCGCCCGACATCTGCAGCAGCGCGACGTCCTGCGGGCTGCATCGCCGCACGTGCTCGAGCGATCCTTTCGAAAGCAGCGCGTCGTACTCGGCGCCGCCGCCGCCGCGATCGAGGATCACTGTGTGCTCCAGATGGGCCCAACGGCCCTTCAGGTCGGCAGCCAACGCAGCGAGATCGGTGCCGCTGTCCGATGCGACGGTGATGTAGGTACGCGCCTCGGCAATCTCGATGAAGTGTTCGATCTCCGCGCGACGGTGCGCGATGGGCGCGACCACGGGAATCACGCCGAGCTCCCACAGGGCGAAGACGAACGCGATGTACTCGTAGGTATTGGGCAGATGCACGACCACTCGGTCGCCACGGCCCAGCCCCAGATCCTGCAGACCGGCCGCGAGACGCAGGACTTCATCCGTGAGTTGCCTATAGCTCAGCCGGGTGTCGCGGTCGATGACCGCGAGCTTGTCGGGATAGCGTTCCGCCGCGGCAAAAAGCAACTCCGGAAGCGTCTGATCGTGCCAGTATCCCTTTGTGAGGTACTGGGCCACGGACTTTGGCGGATAGGGTACGACGCCGTCAAGGGTCAGCGGTTGGATGCTCATCGGTCTTCCTCGGGTGTCGGCGTCTCGTGTCCTGGCGGCATCGGCGCCGCGTGAAGCTGCCGATGCCGATCCGGTCGTCGAAGAGCGAGTTCACGCAAGAGGTTCAGGCTGTCATCCGTTGTCGAATCGTGTTCAGCCCAGGCTCAGCACGGTTTCGAGGCCGATCGTCACCCCGGGGAGACCTGGGACGGCGCGGAGCGCGGCGAGCACTCCGGGCATGAGGGACTCGCGTGTGACGGAGTCGTAACGCAGCCTCAGGATCTCGCCCTCGGATCCGAACAGCACCTCTTGTGAAGACATGAAACCGCGTACACGCACCGCGTGGACGTTGACTTCCTCGATCCGCCCGCCGCGCGTTCCATGCGGGTCGCGAGAGGTGGCATCGGGCGAGGGAGCGGAACCTGCTTTCGCGCGAGCGCGAGCGATCAGTTCGGCCGTGTGCTGTGCCGTACCCGATGGCGCGTCCACCTTATCGGGATGGTGCATCTCGATGATCTCGACAGACTCGAAGAGCGGGGCAGCCTTCGCCGCGAACTGCGTCAAGAGCACCGCGCCCACCGAGAAGTTCGGGACGACGAAAACGTTGACTTCATCACGTTCGATGAGTGCGGCGCGAATTTGCTGGACAGCGTCTTCATCGAAGCCGGATGTTCCCACCACGACGTGAATCCCCTGCTCGATGCACCATTGGACCTGCTCGTGTGCCACGCCCGGCGGGGAGAACACGAGCACGACATCGGCCTTCTTTTCGACGATCTCTCGCAGGTTATCATCGACATCGATCTCGGCGACCACGCTCATGTCGGAAGTGGCCTCGATTGCACGAACCGATGCCTCACCCATGCGCCCGCGTGCTCCCAGCACAGCAACTTGAGTCATGAGGGAAGGTTAACCTAAGTCATTCGACCGACACAAGGCTATCTGCGGTGAGCTGTCAGGGAGCGGAGCGGTCGCCGGGCAGAGGTGGTCCGTCTTGGTTGAATCGCTGTGTGGCGGCTGGCGGTCGGTCGTCGGGGACGCTTCGGCCGTCGGGTTTGATTGGCGGCGTTTGCGCTGGTGGCGGAGCTGTTCAGCTCGGGTGAGAGGCTCGGTCCCTGAATTTGCGCAGGCTGGAATGGCCACTGGCGGGGTGGCAACCACGCGTTCATCGCCAGCAGCCCCCTGGGCGCCGCCAACGTCGACAAGCTCCAATGAGGCAGCACAGATCATCGCCGAGCTTTGTGAGCCGCGGACGCCGTGTGGCTCGAGTCTGCCGTGAGCGCACCCAACATCTCTCTGCCTCTGCCATCGCCGCCGCGATGGGCAAGGCCGACATGGCGACGCTGCTGCGCACCATCGCCCAGACCTCCGCTCAGCCCGCCCCGTCCAGGGCTGCCGCCTCGTGATGCACCTGCAGATCGGCTTGGACCTTGCTGCCGAGTACGGTGCGTAGCATCAGGTTCGTTCCTTCCCAGCCGACTGCCGCACACCGCCGTGCGTTACTCGCCTGTGGCAGCTCTCGCGACTTCGTGGCTGGCAATGAAGTCGCGCAGCGACTTGGGCCGCAGGTCGGTCCAAGTCTGGTCGATCCAGTCGAGCACCTCCTGCCTGGGTCTGCCGTCCGGCTCGCCGTAGACGATGGTCCAGCCGCCGGGCACCGGCTTGAACGTGGGCCAGAGCGAGTACTGCTCCTCATGGTTGATGAGCGCGTAGAACGTGCCATCCTCGTCGTCGAACGGGTTCTTCGCCATCGCGTGTTCTCCTTCTGCCGGTGGGACGGGCCGTCAGCTGCCCGTCGCCATGTGGGATCTGTGCGTGGGGACCGCGGCCTCGAGAATCTCGCCGGCGCGCACGGCCAGGGTCGACAGCAGCGACGAGCTGAGGCCGTGGCTGTGCTGGACACCCCCGCTGAGGAAGATGCGGCCCTCCAGCCCCGGCACGCGCAGGCTGTAGTCGCGCGCCACGAGCGACTCGTCCCCGTCGAGCGCGGCCTCGAGGTCGATGCCGTCGCCGAGCAGGCCGCGCGGGTCTGACGGGCGGAAGCCGGTGGCGAAGACCACCGCGTCGACCTCGAGCGGCGTGCGCGCACGGGCCCCGAGGTCGCGCAGCGCGACGACGACACCCCCCGGGCCCTCGCGCAGGCTTTCGACCTCGGTGACGCGGTGCACGAACAGGCGCCGCACGCCGCGCAGCTTCTCGTCGTACTCCCGTCGGTAGAGGTCGTCGATGAGCTCGGCGTCGACAGCGGCGTAGTTCGTCGACCAGTGCCGCCGCAGCAGCTGCTGTTTGACGTCGGGCGGAGCGGTGTAGTACTCCCCGACGGAGGCGGGGTCGAAGATGCGGTTCGCATACGGGGTGTTGTCGGAGGGCACATAGCCGAAGCTGCGGATGGAGGCGTGTACCTCCGCCGCCGGGTAGGTGTCATGCAGGTAGGCGGCAACCTCTGCGGCGCTCTGCCCAGCGCCCACGACGAGGAACCGGCCGTGCGGCGTGGAGGGGAGCCGGTCGAGGCTGCTGAGCAGACCGTGGTTGTGGAACACCCGAGGGCCGGCCTCGATCCCGTCCGGGAGCACGGGGCGCAGCCCGGTCGCGACAACTACCGACCGCGCCCGGACCGCCTCGCGTCCGCCGCCGCCCGACACCATGACGGTGAAGGCCGCACCGTCGTGGTCGACGCGGGTGGCCCTCGCCCCGTAGGAGACTGGCACGTTCACACGCGCGGCCGCCCACGCCAGATAGTCGCGGAACTCGAGCCGGGTGGGGAAGAAGCTCTTCAGGTTGATGAAGTCGCTCAGGCGCCCGCGCTCGTGCAGGTAGTTCAGAAAGCTATACGAGCTGGTGGGCGAGCGCATGGTCGCGAGGTCCTTGAGGAAACTGATCTGCATGGTCGTGCCCGGCAGCAGCATGCCGTCGTGCCATCCGAACCTCGGCTGGGCCTCTACGAAGCGGGCGGTCACACGGTCGGCGGCAGGCCGGGCGCCGTTGCGCTCTTCAATGGCGATTGCCAGGCTCAGGTTGGCCGGTCCGAAGCCGATACCGATGATGTCGACCACATCGGGTAGCATGCCCACCGCATCCGACCGAGTGTTCACTTCATTCATCGCCGTCACCCGACGGCCGACCCCTCGGGCTCGGCGAGAAAGTCGAGGATGAGCCGGTTCACCGCTTCGGGCTGCTCGAGATAGCCGTAGTGTCCCGTGTCGGGCACCTCGACATACCGGGCAGTCGGGACGATATCGGCAAGCTCGCGTCCGAGGTGTGCCGGGATCATCAAGTCGTCGGCGAAACCGATCACCAGCAACGGCCGGGTGATCGCCCTGTACGCGTCGCCGCGATCTCCGAGTCGTTCGGAAGCGCCGAGTTGGCCACGCTCACCCGACGACGCCGGAACCGCGGAGTACTCCAGAAGCGCAAGCCAGTCGTTGGATTTCGTCTCATCTCGCAATGTCGCGGGCGATAAGTTCAGCAGAGCATCGACCGCTGCCTTATACGCTTTCGGCAGCACGATCTTTTGGTCGAACAACTCCTGCTCGCCCCGGGTGAGCATCTGTCCGACGTCGTCGATGCGTGCGTGACCACCCATCGCGACCGCCCGGCACACAAGGTCGGGGCGCTCGAGGACCAACTCCTGCACGACCCGCGCTCCGAGCGAGGTTCCGATCACGTGCGCCGGGGCGCCGAAGCGCTCGATGAGCGCGGCGAGATCGTCAACGAGCTCTGGGACGACGATGTCGGGGCACGACGTGGCAGTCTGTCCGGGCACCGGGCTGATGCCCCGGTTGTCGTAGGTGACGACCCGGTACCCCGCCTCGACGAGGGCGGGCACCTGGTGCGGCGTCCACACCTGCCCCTTCGCTCCCGTTCCCATCACCAACACGACGAGAGGGTCGGCACCATCGCCATACTCGTCGTAGTGCAGGGCGATTCCGTTCACGAGCATCGTGGGCATTGCGTCTCCTTGTCGGGAAGGGGCGGGAAGATCGCGCAGCCGGTCGTCATACCCGCCCCTGGTAGACGAGACTCACTCAGACGACTCGGCGTCATCGTTCGTCGACGCCGCCAACACCTCAAGCCAACGTGACACCCGTTGGTCTTCAGCGAGCGTAATGAAGTCGATGCCCTCCGCGCCGGCGCTGCGCCACCGCTCGACCAGTTCCATGAGCCGGACGGAGTCCATGCCCTGTACGCGCAGGTCGGCGTTCTGATCCACGTCGTTCGCCTCGATGTACAGGACATCGGCGACGTCGGCTAGCACTCGGTTATCGCTGATCTTCATGATCCTCCTCTGGGTTACCGAAACCGCTGTTCCAGACGCCCGTCTCTGTCGTGTAGGACGCCAACGTCTCGAGCGACTGCACCCACAGCTCTTGCAGTTCGCTCACTTCCGCCTCGCTGAGGATCCCCGCCGCATAAACGATGTTGCCCCTCAACGTCCACTCGTTGTTCTCAGCGCTCTGTACCGCCACCAAAGAAATGTCCAACACGGCGATCAGAGGCATCGTCCTGTCCGCGGAACCGACGATCCCAGGAGCCTCGGGGGCCATCTCCCATGCGCTGTCCCTCACGGCGCTGCCGGGGCCGAACTGGCCGAGGTAGTTGAATCCGATCTGTGGCACCACGCCGTCGACCAAACGGCCCGCGCCGTCAGGAGCGAGCTCTCGAAGCACCCCGTAGCCGATGCCGCGATCGGGTACCGCCCGCAGTTGCTCATTCACGTGCCTCACCACATCTGCGGAAGCTCCCGGATCCGTCAAGGCCGTGACGGGATCGATGCCGACGGTGTCCAGTCCGACTGGGAACCACGTCGTGAACCACCCCACAGTGCGGGAAAGATCACTGCCGGGCACGAACGTCTCTTCGCGCCCGTGACCCTCAAGTCCGATCAGCGCACGCCGATGACCGACCCCTCGCCTCGCCCGCCATGCCCCGACAGCGATCGTCAACGAGCCGAGCAGCACATCGTTGATCTCGGCCGCCAGTGCACCAGGCACCTCCTTCAGCACCGGGCCGGCGACTCTCGCGGGCACTTGGATCGTGAGCACCTCCGCTGTGGCGCGCGTGTCGAGCGCCGCGTCCAGCGCACGGGAACCCAGCAACGGATCATCCGCCGTGACAGCCTCGGCCCAGTACTCTGTCTGCGCCCTCACATCCTGCTCAGCGGCGCGGCCCGCGAGCATCTCAGCCCAGTTCAGCAAGCTCGTGCCTACCGGCAGCAGTGGCTCAGCAGTGCGGCCGGTCTCCAACTCCCACGCCTGCCGAAGATCATCCCCAAGAACTCGCCATGACACCCCATCGACGACCAGGTGATGCATTACCAGCAGTAGACGGCTTGTCGCATCGGCAGAACCCGTGTACCAGACTGCCCGCCACAAGATGCCGGCATCGAGGTGCAGAGAACGCGCTAGTTCCTCCACACGTGCACGATTGCCGCTGCGCCACGTCGGATCCGGCCACGCGGGCCCCAGCGCTTCGATCACCATCCGATCTTTCGCGACTTCAGGAGAGCGGGCAGGAACCTCGAACCGGAAGGATCCGTCGACATCTGCCACGAGGCGACCGCCCAGAGCCGCATGATGCGCGACGACCCGGTTCAGCACGCGCAACAATGTGTCGTGCGTCATTCCGGCTGGCACCACGAAAGTCACCGCCTGCACCAACGTCGAAAAGCCGGGCAAATCCACTTCCTTGTTGGCGATCGGCCACAACCTGGAGGATCGCAGATCCTTCAGGGGGGCGGTGTGCTCCGTTGCCGACTCCGACTGGCGCGCATCAGAAAGACGAGCCAGCCCGGCCGCCGTCCGCGTCGAGAAGACGTCCGCGGCCGAGATGACGACACCGATGCGCCGCATTCGGGATACCAACTGGATCGACAGAATGCTGTCCCCGCCCAGCTGGAAGAAGTCGTCCTCAACCGACAACCGCGCTTCGTCACTCAAACCCAGCAGGTCACGGACGACGGCGAGGAGATCTCGCTCCGTGTCGGTCGCGGGTGCACGCCCGTGGGCGGTCGATTGCCCGAGATCGGGGACGGGCAATGCCTTCCGGTCGAGCTTGCCAGTTGTGGTCAGCGGGAACGTCTCAAGCCGATTGTAGGATGCGGGGATCATGTAGTCGGGGAGGTGCTGTGCGGCGTGCTCGCGGAGTGACCGGCGGAGTGCGTCGTCGCTGGTATCGATGCGGGCGGTGGTGACGTAGGCAGCGAGAAACTTCCCTCCGGAGGGATGGTCGGCCGCGATGACCTCAGCACGCACGACCTCCGGGTGCGCCTCCAGCACGTCACGGATCTCCCCTGGCTCGATCCGGTACCCGCGGATCTTGGTCTGCTCGTCGGCACGACCGAGGTAATCGATGCGCCCCTCGTCGTTCCACCGGGCCAGGTCGCCCGTGCGATACATCCGCGCCCCCGGCTCCCACGGGCACGCCACGAACCGCTCGGCGGTGAGGGCGGGCTGCTCCCAGTAGCCGCGCGCATTGCCCGCGCCCGCGAGATACAGCTCACCTGGAACACCGGGCAGGGCAAACTGCAGGTTCTGATCCAGGATGTACGCCCGGGTGTTGAAGATCGGCGTGCCCACGCTCGGGTTCGGGCTGTCGGCGAGATCCGCGCCGAGCGCATTGATCGTGTACTCGGTCGGCCCGTACAGGTTGTACGACTCCACGCCCGGGGCATCTCGCAGCTGCTGCCACAGCCGCTCGGGCACCGCCTCGCCGCCGAGCGACACGAACACCACGCCCGTCGCGTCTGCCGACACCGATCGACCCGCCGGCCGGTCACGCTCCAGCAAACCCTCGTCAACGAGCACCTGCCCGTACGAGGGAGTCACGTCGAAGCCATCGATGCGCTGATCGTCGTAGTACGCGAGTAGCTGCTGCGGATCCCGGCGCATCTCCTCGTTGATCACATACACCGAGTGGCCGTTGAGCAGCCAGAACAGCTGCTCCCACGACGCATCGAACGAGAACGACGTCGTATGCGCGATCCGCATCCGCCGCCCGCCCTGATGGGCCACCACGCGGTCGAAGATCTTCTCCACATGGTTGGCATACATGTTCGTCAAGCCCCGGTAACCGACCGCGACACCCTTCGGTCGGCCCGTCGAGCCGGACGTGAAGATGATGTACGCCAGATGATCCAGCGACACCTCCCCGCCGCGCTCGGCCACGGTGACCGGCCCATCCGCCAGTTCCGCGACGCGCGTGCGCACCACCGCATCGTCGAGATTCACCACCCGCCCCGCCGCGGGCCCGAGCCGTGCCACGTCACGATCGGTGACGAGCGTGACCGTCGGACCCGCCACATCGAGCATGTAACCGATCCGGTCATCGGGCAGCTCCGCATCGATCGGCACATACGCCGCACCCACCGCGAACACCGCGAACATCGCGATGACCATCCGCTCATCACGCGGCAGCAGCAGCGCAACCCTGTGCTCCTGGCGCACGCCCCGCTCCAGCAGCAGCCGCGCATACCGGTTCACCTCCGCGGACAACCCCGCAAACGTGAAACTCCGCGCACCCGCAACCAGCGCGATCTCCCCCGGCGACCGCGCCACCTGATCATCAAGAAGACCCGCAACAGTAACACCAGCCAACTCTGCTGGACTTCCAGTCGTCCAAGCTTCGAGAGTGGGTCTCTCTTTCGCGATCAGCAGATCGACTTCGGCGATAGTCCGGTTCGGATCCTCGGCGATCGCGCCGAGGATCTTCTGAATCACGCCGAGGAAACGGACCGCTGTCTTCTCTTCGAAGAGATCCGTACTGAACGTGAGAAATACGGATACTTCGGTGTCGGAGTCGACCAGATAGAGATCGAGATCTCCCTTGACGGCACCCAGCCCCACCATGCGAGGCCGCACGACGAGATCCCTGACCTCCGGATCCACTCGGCGTCCGGTAGCACGCTGGTAGGTGAGCATGACCTGGAAGACCGGATTTCTGCCGACGACCCGATCCGCAGAGATCGCCGTGACGATCTGATCGAAAGGCGCCGCTTGATGACTGAAGCCATCCAGCACGGTCTGCTTCACACGAGCGAGAACGTCGGAGAATTTGTCGCCGGGGAAGTATCTGTGGCGGAGGGGAATCGTGTTCACGAAGTATCCGACGACGCCTTCGAGACCGTCCTCGGTACGACCGCCGACTGGTGCACCGAGAACGACATCGTCACTCGCGCTCATGGCGGATATCGCCAGGGCCACGGCAGCCTGGGAGATCATGAACATCGTGACCCCATACCCATCTTCGACGCGCCGCAAATCAGCCACGACATCGGATGAGATGGTCAAGGACACATCTGCCGCACGGTACGTCGGTTCAGCCGGCCGGGGCCGGTGGGGGCTTATCGTGGATTCACCCGGAGCATCCGCCAGCGTGTCTGCCCAATACTTCAAATGGTGATGTAGTGCGGACTCTGGATCGGTGGGCTGACCGAGCACGGCCTGTTGCCAGACCGCATAGTCTGCGTACTGTATCCCGACCGGCTCCCACGCCGGCGCATGCCCCTTGCTTCTTGCCGCGTAGGCGGCGAAGAGATCTTCCAGCAGCGTCGGCGTGGACCATTCATCTGTTGCGTGATGGTGCACCGCAAGGACGAGAATCCACTCTGCAACCTCCACGCGTAGCAGACCTGCGCGGACCGGGATACCCGCGGCAAGGTCGAATCGGCTCCGCACGAGTTCCCGAAGGCGTTCGTCAATCGCGTCTTGTCCCGCCCCGATGAAGTCCTCAGGAATCAGAGGCAGGCGCAAGGCCGCCTCCTCACCCGTGAGGATCACCTGATGGAGCTGCCCGTCATCCCCCACGATCAACGTTCGCAGCGCCTCATGTCGGGTCACGACATCCTGCACCGCTGACCTCAGGGCAGTCTCGTCAAGTTCTCCGGACAAGTGCCGGATCAGAGGGACGACATAGCGAGCCCCCGGGCCGCCCATCTGCTCGATAACCCAGAGGGAGCGCTGCCCATACGTCACAGGCAGTAGTTCCGGGCGTGGCAGATCGCCTACTCGCGGTACGCGAGATACGGTTTGAGAGGCTCCGTCGACGACACGCGCCAGTCCTTCGATCGTGGCCTGTTCGAACATATCCCGCAGAGTCAGCGCCGAACCCAATGCGGCATTGGCCCGCGCGACGACGCGGGTTGCCAGCAACGAGTGACCACCCAGACGGAAGAAGTCATCGTTCGCCCTCAGACTGACCTCACCCCCGAGACTTAGCACCGCGCGGAACACTTCCGCCAGCGAGCGCTCCGTCGGCGTCTCAGGTGCACGCCCGTCGGTGCCGGTGATCTCACTGAGATCGGGGACGGGCAATGCCTTCCGGTCGAGCTTTCCGTTGACCGTCGTTGCGAAGGAGTCAATTCGGGTGATCGTCGTGGGGATCATGTAGTCGGGGAGGTGCTGTGCGGCGTGCTCGCGGAGTGACCGGCGGAGTGCGTCGTCGCTGGTATCGATGCGGGCGGTGGTGACGTAGGCAGCGAGAAACTTCCCTCCGGAGGGATGGTCGGCCGCGATGACCTCAGCACGCACGACCTCCGGGTGCGCCTCCAGCACGTCACGGATCTCCCCTGGCTCGATCCGGTACCCGCGGATCTTGGTCTGCTCGTCGGCACGACCGAGGTAATCGATGCGCCCCTCGTCGTTCCACCGGGCCAGGTCGCCCGTGCGATACATCCGCGCCCCCGGCTCCCACGGGCACGCCACGAACCGCTCGGCGGTGAGGGCGGGCTGCTCCCAGTAGCCGCGCGCATTGCCCGCGCCCGCGAGATACAGCTCACCTGGAACACCGGGCAGGGCAAACTGCAGGTTCTGATCCAGGATGTACGCCCGGGTGTTGAAGATCGGCGTGCCCACGCTCGGGTTCGGGCTGTCGGCGAGATCCGCGCCGAGCGCATTGATCGTGTACTCGGTCGGCCCGTACAGGTTGTACGACTCCACGCCCGGGGCATCTCGCAGCTGCTGCCACAGCCGCTCGGGCACCGCCTCGCCGCCGAGCGACACGAACACCACGCCTGTCGCGTCTGCCGACACCGATCGACCCGCCGGCCGGTCACGCTCCAGCAAACCCTCGTCAACGAGCACCTGCCCGTACGAGGGAGTCACGTCGAAGCCATCGATGCGCTGATCGTCGTAGTACGCGAGTAGCTGCTGCGGATCCCGGCGCATCTCCTCGTTGATCACATACACCGAGTGGCCGTTGAGCAGCCAGAACAGCTGCTCCCACGACGCATCGAACGAGAACGACGTCGTATGCGCGATCCGCATCCGCCGCCCGCCCTGATGGGCCACCACGCGGTCGAAGATCTTCTCCACATGGTTGGCATACATGTTCGTCAAGCCCCGGTAACCGACCGCGACACCCTTCGGTCGGCCCGTCGAGCCGGACGTGAAGATGATGTACGCCAGATGATCCAGCGACACCTCCCCGCCGCGCTCGGCCACGGTGACCGGCCCATCCGCCAGTTCCGCGACGCGCGTGCGCACCACCGCATCGTCGAGATTCACCACCCGCCCCGCCGCGGGCCCGAGCCGTGCCACGTCACGATCGGTGACGAGCGTGACCGTCGGACCCGCCACATCGAGCATGTAACCGATCCGGTCATCGGGCAGCTCCGCATCGATCGGCACATACGCCGCACCCACCGCGAACACCGCGAACATCGCGATGACCATCCGCTCATCACGCGGCAGCAGCAGCGCAACCCTGTGCTCCTGGCGCACGCCCCGCTCCAGCAGCAGCCGCGCATACCGGTTCACCTCCGCGGACAACCCCGCAAACGTGAAACTCCGCGCACCCGCAACCAGCGCGATCTCCCCCGGCGACCGCGCCACCTGATCATCAAGAAGACCCGCAACAGTAACAGGCTCTACGTCTCGGTGCAGATCGGCGGCGGTGCCGGTGTGAGGCTCGACCTCGTCGGGCAGCAGCACCGTCAGCCCGCCGACGGGCGCGCGCAAACGGCTCGCGATCGCGTTCAGCGTCGCAACGTAGCGCTCCAGCATCTTTTCGGCGCTGGCCGTTTCGTACGCGTCGCGGCGGTAGGAGAGCCGCACATGCACGGACGCGGATCCTGCACGCTCCCATACATTCACTGCGAACGTCACCGGATAGTGCGTGGCGTCATCCACGGCGGAGCCGACCACTCGGACGCCAGCCCAGTCACGTTCGTCGCGCACCTGGAAGGGCAGGTTCTGCACCACGAACAACGTGTCGAAGAGCGTTGCCATACCAGCAGACGCCTGAATGCTCGTCAGTGCGGTGTCGGGATGGTCGATGACGCGCAGCTGCTCGGACTGCACTCGCGCGAGCATCTCCTGAGCTGTCTCGAACGGGCTAAGACGCACGCGCATCGGTACCGTGTTGAAGAGCACCCCGATGGTCCGGTCCGCGTCGGGAAGCTCGGGAGGGCGGCCGGACACCGTGTTGCCGAACACCACGTCATCGCTGCCAGTCAGGCGGCTGAGGGTGACAGCCCAGGAAACCTGCAGGACTGTACCCACCGTCACTTGCGCAGTCCGCGCGGCGCCGAACACCGCAGCAGCGGCCGATGGATCAAGATCGTAATGCAGATCGCCCGTGTCGATCTGCCCCGCACCGAGATCGCCGCCCTCTGGCCAGAGCATCGTCGGGCCAGACAGCTCGGCGAGATAGTCGCTCCAGGCGCGGACGGCGGTCTCCGGATCCCGACCGTCGAGCCACTCAAGATACGAACGGAATGACGCCGGTTCGACGCGATCCGCGTACCCGGGATCCGCGTAGATCGTGAGGATCTCCTCCAACAGGGCCTTCAACGACCAGCCGTCCAGCAGAATGTGCTCAAAGCTCATCGCCAGAATCCAGGCATCGGTCGACCGCTCGATGAGGGTGAACCGGATCAGCGGTGGAGTCTGGAAGTCGAAGGGCTCACGTCGCTCGGCTGCCAGGAAATCACCGATGTCCACACGGAGTTCGGACCACTCGGTGAGCGAGATGATTCGGAACGGTGCATCTGCGACAGCGGGGATCACCTGCGCCTCACCCGAGGGCACGAAGGCGGCACGAAGGTTCGGGTACCGGTCGAGCGCGACCCTCACCGCACCCTCTAGACGGTCAGGGTCGACCGCGCCTGACAACTCTCTCGTGGCCTGCGATACATAGGCGTTGTGATCGTCCGACTCCTGCGCGCGCACCATGTGGTAAAAGATGCCGCGTTGCAACGTGGACAACGGGAGGATCTCGGCGGCTTTGCCGTAGAGGGCACGGATGCGCTCTTCTTCCTCCCACGAGATCGTGAGACGGTCGGCTCGACGAAGACGCAGCCCGCTTGGCGACTGCCTCGACAGCGTGAGCGCGAAGTCGATCTGGGCGGTCACGGTGGCGATCTCCTCCGCCAGCGCGCGCACATCCAGGTCGACACCAGGGGCTGTCTCGACCTCCACCCGGACCGTTTGCGGCTCAGATGCCAGGCCCGGGCCGATCAGGATGCGGATGTCGAGCTGGATCGGATTGTCTGCGGGGATCGCGGGAACCGTTGCGATGCGCTCCGCCGCGCTACGGAACACACTGATCCGGATGTGCGGGAGAGGCAGATCGTCGAAGAATCGGCCGAGCTGCGGGCGAGCGCGCAGGGACGCGTAGTCAGCCGCACGCTCGGGGCTCAGTGTAAGTGGCGAGTGGGTGCCGCCTCCGTTCGGGGTGGTCGCCGGTTCGCCGAGAAGTACTGGGTAGCTCCAGACTGTGAATGCGTCCGCGGGCTCGCGCCGTTCGACGATCAGCTGGCTTTCGCCGAGCGTTCGGTTGAGCGTCCGGGCGATCGCATCCCACGCTTCGAGTTGCGTTGTGCCGCTCATCTCACGCTGTCCGGAGATCCCGACACTATGTGTCGCGAAGGCCGGTGCTTCGCCAGCATTCGACGGCAGGCTGACATCTCGCACCGCGGCGAGCTGGTCGATCCAATCGTCCCAGAAGGGATCCTCGAGAACCGTGCTGAGCTCGGCGTCTGTCCGTTGATCGCCGCCAGCTCGCGGTGTCTCGATCACCAGCCGGCTCTGTGAGTCGTAGCCAGCGACAAGCTCGGCGAGCAGCGCTCCGACCGCGTCGAGGGCCTCGACGTTGTCGTGTGCGGCGACCAGTTCGCCGCTTCCGTCGTCGAGCACCCGCAGCTGCATCCCGCCGTCGCCCAGTGCGAGAGCGACGTGATCAACGGCAGCACGCCACAGCACGGCATCCTGGATGTCGAATGCGGGAAGCGCAAGGCGGAAGACTGGTCGTTCCTGATCGGAGGCCGCCCCGTGAAGCCCGGAATTGAGAGCAGCCTGAACCATTTGCGCGAGATGGACGGACGCAAGCTCTGGATGCCGCGCGCCGAGGGTCAGAAACAGCCGCGTCTTCTGTAGCAGCCGTGACGAAGTGTCTTCGGAGAACAGTTCCCTGGCCGCGTTCAGGTGCAGAGCCAGAGCGCCGTCGCTACGCCTCGTGATGGAGTAGACGAGGTCGAAAAGGGCGGGCCGGGCCGGACCCGGTCCTCCGGTCGCGACCGGGACGTAGGGGACGAAGGTCGTGGCTGGGCCCGGCTCTGGATCACCCTGGTCGAGATAGGCGGCCATCACCTGGAAGAGAGGGCTGATCCCGGGAGCACGTATCGGCTGGATCGCCTCGACGACGGCGTCGAAAGGCACGAGCTTGCGCTCGTTCGCCTCAAGCATGCGCTCCCGCATGTTGGTGAGCGCTTGTCCGAACCCGTCCATCTCGTCGATGTCGGAGCGGACGACGACAGTGTTCACGAAGTAGCCGATCAGGTCGCTTAGCTCCGGTAGATCGCGCAGGCTGGCAGGTATACCGATCGGCACCGTGGTGCCGGTCCCCTCGCTCCAGAGCGCGAGGGTGAGCGCGGTCATCAACCCCTGCAGCGGTGTCGCCCTGCGCTCGATGAGCAGGGCATCCACGGCGCCGACTTCATCGTCAGACAGCACAGCGGTCGCCGGTCGGACCGTGCGCGAGCCGGTGTCGGTGCGCGGGTAATCGATCGGCAGCGGAGTTTCCGTAGGGAGATCTTCGAGCGTACCGCGCCAGTACTCAAGGTCACGCCGATAGCGCGAGTCCGCATCTCGGGAGTCACCGAGCACTGCCCGGTGCCAGAGCGCGAAGTCCGCGAACTGCACGGGAAGCGCAACGAGCTCGGACGACGTGCCAGACGTCTCTTCGTGATAAAGAGCGTTCAGATCGCGGAGGAAGGGGGTGAATGATTGCTCGTCGGAGACGATGTGGTGCCCGGCAGCAACGAGCAGATCGTCCTCCTCCCCGCGGAGGAGACTGAATCGGAGGCCGCAGTCGGACGCGAGGTCCATTGGGGCGGCGACGAGTTCGGCGATCCTCTCATCCGCCGCTGACGAGGGGATCTGCTCAACCGTGACGAGCGCCACGCTCGGTTCTGTGGCCGGGTGGATCCTCTGGCGCAGTTCGGCGGCGTCTTCGTCGAGCACGAAGGTTGTGCGCAGGATCTCGTGCCGGGCGACGAGACGACGAACGGCCGCTTGTAGGGCACTGACGTCGACCGGTTCGCGTGATTGGAGGGCCATAACCATGCGGTAGATCGTCTTGCCAGCAATCTGGTCGGTTACCCAGAGGGCTTGCTGTCCGAAGGACGCCGGCAGGTTGGCGGGCCGTGGCAGATCCCCGATTTGCAGCGCTGGAATTGTCGAGACGCTCGAGCCTTCGATGACGATCTCGGCCAGGCCCGCGATCGTGGGATGGTCGAACACGTCCCGCAGACTCAGCCCTGAACCGAGGATCGCGTTGGCTCGGGCGACGACCCGCGTCGCAAGGAGCGAGTGCCCGCCGAGTCGGAAGAAGTCGTCGTCCACGGACAGGGGTGTGCTCTCGGGGAGGGCGAGGACGTCGCGGAACACCCCGGCCAGGGACAGCTCGGTGTCGGTTTCCGGGGGGCGGCCGCTGCCGGATC
>NZ_UBIZ01000441.1:0-3548 GCF_900465275.1 Parafrankia sp. Ea1.12
GTGTCGGGGCGGGTGTCGGGCTCGGCGGGGGCATGTCCGGTACGGCACCCCGAATCTCCGGTCGAAAAGTTACCGAGAGTAATTTCATCTCACCCTCCGTATAGCATCACCGCGTCATCGGCTACGAGCGGCTCTGGTCGACGAGCTTGCCGACCACGGGCCCTGACGAAGGGATGAGGCGCGGGGGTGCCACAGGAAATCACTTCGGATCGGGGAACATCGCCTCAGGAGGCTGCCAACTCCGGCGAACGCAACCCGAAACACGCGCGACGCGGTCGCCACAGGCGTCCCACGCTCTGGCGAAGCCGGGCCCGGACCCGGGCCCGGCCCGTGGGACCGAGCGATATGGAACCACGTATCGGCGGGCCGCCCGCCGGGCACCTGGATCAGCCGGGCGGCGGTACCTCGGGGCGGCAGGGCGGCAGCGTGGACAGCGCGCGCGGCCATCGCATCGTCCGCGCACCAACCGGTCGTCGGCGGTCCTACCTGCGATCGACGATGCTGCGTCTCGCCGTCCTCGCGCCGACCCTGTTGGCCGGGGCGACGATCGCCGGCAGCGGCGCGGAGGCCCTGCCGGTGCCGGGAGCCCTCATCGAGGACACGTCGATCGGTTCGGGGGTCTCCCAGGTCAGCTACTTCGGCGACTGGTCGGCGTGTACGCGGTGCGGCCCGGCCACGCCCAACAATAGTTACCGGGAGTCGGTCCAGCCGTCGAGTGGCGCGGTGCTCCGGTTCTCCGGGACACAGGTTGACGTCTACGGCGCCCTGGGCCCGTCCGGGGGCATCGCGACGATCAGTGTAGACGGCGGGACACCGACCGCCGTCGACACCTACGCGGCGGCCGGTACGGTGAGCCGCATCTACCAGTCCGGGTTGCTCAATCCCGGGATCCACACCGCGGTGATCGTCAACATCGGCTGGCGCAACCCGGCTTCCAGTGGTGTTCGGGTCGTCTTCGACCGGGCCCAGGTGTTCGTCGAGCAGCGCGGCGATCCGGGGAACCGGTCGGGTCAGCCGTGGCTCTCCGGGGCGAACGGAGATCCGATCCAGAACCCGGCGAACGTGGACGCGTTCTGCGAGCGCCGGGGCAGTCCCTGCGATCTCGCTCATGTCTTCGTCTCCCGTAACAACTGGCAGAACATCGTTCAGCCGTCCTGGACCCAGGCGAACTTCGCCGGATGGCCGGGCCGCCTCGTCATCTCGGTGCCTCCCTTCCCCGAGAACTCGGGGAACACACTCACCGCCTGCGCATCGGGTGCCTACGACTCGCAGTGGCGCACGTTCGGCCAGACACTGAACTCCACCGGACGGCAGAACTCGATTATCCGGATCGCGTGGGAGGCGAACGGAAACTGGTACCAGTGGTCGGGTAGCAACCCGTCCGCCTATGTGGGCTGTTGGCGGCGGATCGCCGACGCCATCAACTCCACGGCCGAGCCTGACCCGCTGCTCGACTGGACCATCAACGCGCACTACTCGCAGAACCCCGCGAGCCATAACCCGCTCGACCTGTACCCGGGCGACGCCTGGGTGGACATCGTGGGCATCGACGCCTACGACCACTACCCGCCGTCCCGTACCCTCACCGAGTTCAACAACCAGGCGAACGCGGTCGGAGGCATCACCTGGCTGTACAACTTCGCCCGCGCCCACAACAAGTTGTTCGGTGTCGGTGAATGGGGGGTCGTGAGCGGACGTAACGAGAACGGTGCCGGGGACAACCCGAACTTCATCCAGTTCATGCGCGACTGGATGGATGCACGTGCTGGGCAGGGAATGTTCTACGAGAACTACTACAGCACCTGTGAGCCGCCGAATGTCGGGTCCAACCTGTACCGGCCGACCGGGCCGTCCTGTCTGTTCATCAACAACGCCTCCGCCCAGCGCTACACCGATCTGTGGAGCAGCCCTTAGAACTGACCGGTGACGGGGCGGGGCCTCCCGGCCGACCGGCCGGACGACGGTCCGCGCCCAGTGGCGCGGACACGCCTCCCGGCAACCTTTCGCGCCGGGAGGCGTGTCCGCGGCCGGCCCTGACCGGCGCGTCGCTCGCGGGCACGTGGGGGGCCCGCGAGCGACGTCGCCTCAGCCCCGCGGCGGACCGGGGCGGGCGACGAGCAGCTCGACCAGCCGGTCCAGCTCGGCCGCGGGGTCGTCGGTGAAACCGGTGTGGACGGCCGACGTCTGCACCACGGTGCTGCGCGGGGCCGTCAACCAGCGGAACCGTTCCCCGCCGGGGAGCCGGCCAGGCGGTCCGGCGTCGAGGCCGCCGGCGCAGACCCGGCGCAGGGCCGCGAGGCTCGCCGACACCGCGTCCTGGTCGAGGAACGGATCGAGGCTGGCGAGGCGCTCCCGGTCGACGACGCACCGCGAGCCGAGGAAGCCGGCCCGTTGGCACCACAGCAGGACACCGACGTTGACGCACTCGCCGCGTTCGACTCGCGGCACGACGCGGATCATCGCGTACTCGAACAGATCAGGCACCGGAGCCTCCCAGCAGCCAGTCGGGACGTCCGGTACGCCGCTCGGCGGCGACGAGCGGTTCGGCGGGGGTGAGCATCGCCGCCAGCCAGGGACGGTCCCCCTCGACGCGGGACAGCAGCCAGTCGACGTAGGCCGAGCCGGGCACGTCCGTCCACTCCGCCGGCACCAGCTCGACGATCCGGGACAGCAGGTCCGCCGTGACCGCGGGTGCGAGCTCCCGGTCCGCGGCGGCGAGCAGCTCCGGTGCGTCCGCGCCCAGCACGGGGAGCAGGACGTGGTCGGCGAAGCCGGGCAGCGGCCGGTCGACCGCCGCCGCGGCGCCCGGCCAGTCATGGTGCGGGTACAGGGCCGCCCCATGGTCGATCAGCCACAGGTGGGAGCCCCACACCAACAGGTTCGGATTCCGCCAGGAGCGGTCGACGTTCAGCGTGAACGCGTCGAGCCAGACGACCCGGGCGGCGAGCGCCGGCTCCACCGGGAACGCCAGCGGGTCGTAGGTGATCGAGCCGGGCAGGTAGTCCATGCCGAGGTTGCGGCCGGGGCTCGCCCGGAGCAGGTCCTGAACCTCCTGGTCGGGCTCCGTTCGGCCGAGATCCGGGTCGACATCGACGAGGACCAGCTCGGGTACGGCCAGGCCCAGGCCGCGCGCGAGCTCGCCGACGATCACCTCGGCGACGAGCGCCTTGGGCCCCTGCCCTGCGCCGGTGAACTTCACCACCCACGTTCCGAGGTCGTCGCCCTCCATGACGCCGGGAAGACTGCCGCCCTCCCGCAGGGGCGTGGCATAGCGGGTCGCGAGGACATGACGAAGCACCGCACCAGCATGCCCGCCGGCCCACACGGCCAGCCGAGCCGGGCCAGACACCGAGGTGCCGGGCTGCACCGGACGTCGGACTGGGCCGGGAGGGAACCGCGGCGCACCGGTTCCGGTGCGCCGCGCCCCCCGACTGACGCGTGGACGTTCCGTCTCGAGACGGAACGTCCACGCTCCGTGTTCTAGGCCCCCGCGCGGCTGGAGGTGTCGCGCTCGGCCGGGCGGGGGCCTAGAACACGGAGCGTGGACG
>NZ_UBIZ01000272.1:0-35757 GCF_900465275.1 Parafrankia sp. Ea1.12
GGGGTTTGATGCCGGGGACGGTGGCGACGCGAACGCGCCGTGCCCGCCGGCCCGTGCTGTCCCGCCGATGCGGGAACGTCGCCGGGTGGGGCGGACGTCCACCGGACATGGTCGCGGGCGACGCGGCCCGCGGTGAGCTCCCGGAGGAGAAAAAGAAGTGCGACTTGGTGTACAGATTCCCGACTTCACCCGGCCCGAGGGGCCTGCCGACCTGGGCCGCGCGCTCGCCGAGGTCGCCCGTGAGGTCGACGAGGCCGGCTTCGACTACCTGGCGGTGATGGACCACTTCTTCCAGATCGAGATGGTCGGCCCGCCCGAGAACGACATGCTCGAGGCCTACACCACCCTGGGCTTCCTGGCGGCGCACACCCGCCGGGCGACCCTGCTGACCCTGGTGACCGGCACCGTCTACCGGGAGCCCGGAATCCTCGCGAAGATCATCAGTACCCTCGACGTGCTCTCCGGGGGCCGGGCGATGCTCGGAATCGGCGCGGCGTGGAACGAGCAGGAGTCCGTCGGGCTCGGCATCCCGTTCCCCCCGGTCGCCGAGCGCTTCGAGCGCCTCGAGGAGACCCTGCAGATCTGTCTTCGGATGTGGTCGGACGACGAGAGCCCCTGGACGGGCAAGCACTACCAGCTCGCCCGGCCGCTCAACTCGCCCGCCGCGCTCACCCGGCCGCACCCGCCGATCATGATCGGTGGGGGTGGGGAGAAGAAGACGCTGCGCCTGGTCGCGAAGTACGGGCAGGCCTGCAACCTCTTCTCCGGCCCTGACCTGCCGCACAAGCTCGACGTCCTGCGCCGGCACTGCGACGCCGAGGGCCGCGACTACGACGAGATCGTCAAGACCTGCTACTACCGCTTCGACCCGGGCAAGTCGGGCGAGAACGTCGGGCGCATCCTCGACGAGCTCGGCGAACTGGCCGAGCTCGGCATCTCGGTGGCCATCGGCGGCGTCGCCGACATCTGGGACGTCGAGCCGCTGCGGGTCCTGGGTGAGCGGGTCGTCCCCGCCGCCGCGGACATCTGAGGCCGGCGGCGGCCGGCGTCGGCGGGGTTCGTGTCCGTGCCGGCACCGGCGGGCTCGGCGGCCCGCCGGCGCCGGTGCGCGAACCTGTCGTACGGGGATCTGTCGTACGGGTATCTGTACGCGGACCTGTCGGATCAGTCCTTCCACAGCTCGCGGACGCTGTCCGCGACCGCGGCTGCCTGGTTCCGCCCCGCCCGCGCGGACGCGGCGCGGATCGCGGGATCGAGGATGTTCGAGCCGAAGGCGGCCCGCGACGCCTCGTCCGCGGCCACGACGAGGACCCGGCTGCCCGCGCGTTCGAGCCGCCGTACCTCGGTGGGTATGCCCATGCCCAGAATGGGCGCAACGATCAGTACCCGTTCGTGGCCTTCCGCGAGATCGGCGTTGATCACGGAACGCATACCGCCGTCCACGTACCGGCGGTGATCCACGGTCACCGGCGGGAACACACCGGGGAGCGCGGAACTGGCCGCGACCGCGTCGACCAGATGGACGCCCGAGTCGCGGTCGAAGGCCACCCAGTCACCCGTTTCGGCGTCCACCGCTGTCACCACCAGGCGTTGCCGCGGCCATTCGCGGACGGGCAGCCGCCCGGCGATGATCTGCCAGCGGTCCTCCTCCGAGGCGACCTCGGCCGCGAGCGCGTAGGCGCCGATCCGGGCGCGGGCGTCGCGTGCGCCACGCGAGCCCGCGGTGACCTGGGCCAGGGTTGACATGAGCTCGCCGTAATCGAAATTCACCGTCGGTTCGGCGGTCGGGTCGGCGGGAGCGATCTGCCGGGAGTACAGCAGGTCGAGGTCCGCGCCACTGCTGATCATCGTCCCCACGGCGGAGCCCGCCGAGGTGCCGACGACGAGATCGGCGTCGGTGACGTCGACGCCCGCCTCGGCGAGACCGACCAACAGGCCGATCTCCCAGGCGATGCCGGCCACGCCTCCGCCGCCGAGGACCAGCGCGTGCCGCATCCAGACACACCTCTCCGCGACGGCCCTCGTCAGGGTCCGTCGCTTTCTGAAGGGCTTTTGGGAACTACGCACCGGAGGTGGCAAGGCACCACCGAAATCACCCGATCGTGCTATGCCATTGCGGCATGGTGATCGTTTGGGTGTCGCGCACAGGACAGCGACCAGGCCAGATCGGCCCCAGACCGTTCGTGCCCCCGCGCAAGCGTCCCGGGCCCCCTCGCGCATACTGCGGAGCCCCGAGCCGGGGCTCTCCCCACGCCGCCGGCCCTCTCCTGGAGGCCACGTGAGTACGACAGCCGACCGGACGTCCCACGCGCGCAACGAGCACATGACATTCCGGGCTAACCGGGGCGTAGGGCGGCATGGCTGGCTGCGGCTCACGCCCGCCTACGGAGTCCGGCTCGTACGGGGGCGTATCTCCCACCTGCCCGCCGGCTCGGTCATCACCGACCCGTTCTCCGGAACGGGGACGACCCCGCTCGCCGCGGCCGAGCTCGGCCATCACGGCCAGAGCGCCGATCTCAATCCCTTCCTCGTCTGGTTGGGGCGGGCCAAGGTCCGCCAATACCCGCGGCAGACCCTTGCGGACGCGGCCACCGCGGCCGCCGATGCCGGGGACGCCGCCGCCCGCATGGGCCGTGACACCGAGTTGTGGCAGCCGAACATCTTCCGGATCGAGAAATGGTGGAGCCCCGGGGCGCTGCACGCGCTGCGCGCACTCAGGGCGGCGCTCGACGCATATTCAGGACCGGCGGGTGATCTCCTGCAGATCGCACTGTGCCGGGTACTGATCTCCGTCAGCAACGCGGCCTTCAATCATCAGTCCATGTCGTTCAAGGCCGCCGCCGGCGAGACCCGGCCCGGCTCCTTCGACCCGGCCGCGGCCGCGGCCACCATCGCGCTGTTCGGCACCGAGGCGGCAGCCCTGATCGAATCCGCCCGGGTCGAGCTGCCGGGCTCCGCCGCCGTCCACGAGGGCGACTCGCGCTCCGTCGTGCCGGACCTGCGCGAAACCGATCTCGTGCTGACCAGCCCGCCCTACGTGAACCGGATGTCCTACATCCGCGAGCTCCGGCCGTACATGTACTGGCTGCGCTACCTCGACCGCGCCGGCGACGCCGGTGAGCTGGACTGGCGCGCGATCGGCGGCACCTGGGGGAGCGCCACGTCCAACCTGCGCTCCTGGACGCCGGCCACGCCCACCCCGGTCGACGACGCGCTGGAGGCCGTCTGCGCGCGGATCGCGGCCGACGGCGACCGGAACGGGCCGCTGCTGGCGACCTATGTGCGGAAATACCACCACGACATGTGGCTGCACTTCCAGGCCGTCACACCACTGGTGAAACGCGGCGGGCAGGTTTCCTACATCGTGGGGAACTCGACGTTCTACGGCCACGGTGTCCCTGCTCAGGACTGGTATGCGTTGATGCTGCACGAGCTCGGCTACGCCGACGTCGAGGTGGAGGTTATTCGCAAGCGGAACTCAAACAAGGCCCTGTTCGAATTCGACGTCCGGGCCCGCCGGCCTTGATCCGCCACTCTGACCCGGGGCTGTCGGCCCGCGCTCCTCAGCTGCCCCGTGCCTCGCCGCCACTCGTCTAGCATCGAATCGGCCGGCGCGACCGGTTCGGAGAGCGGTATCGACAGTTCGAGCCGTCCATCCGTGTCTGGCTGTCCTTCCCCCGGTCGCCTGGCCGCCGGCGATCTTGCCGCAATCCGTCCCGCGTCGAAAAGTACCGACTCAGACAGGTATCCCGTGACGACGACAACGACAAGCAGCCCGACCAGAGGAAATAACGGAAAGAAGAACCGGAACACGACCGGAGAAACGACGCCGGACCCGTCCGCTGATACGACCACAGGCACGGCCGTGGACACGGGCGGCCGGGGCAGGCGGGTGAACTCGGGGGAGCGGACGCCCGCGACGCGGTTCGCCTTCGGCATCACCGAGGTCGCCGCGCCCACCGTGCTCGTCACCGCGCTGCTGGCGGTGGTCGCACAGCACGACGCGCGAGATCTCGGGCACGGCGTTCTCTCGGGAGTCATCGCCGTCCTGTTCGGCACGGTCGTCCCGATGAGTTTCGTTTTTTTCGGCGTCCGCCAGCGCCGCTGGTCCGACCACCATGTGCCGGAGCGCAGCAAACGGATGCAGCCGATGCTGTTCGGCTGCGCGTCGGTCGCTGTCGGCTATGTGCTGCTCCGTGCGACGGACGCACCGAAGGACATCGTCACCGTGTACGCCGCGATGATCACCGAAGCGCTCATCCTCACCGCCATCACGCGGTTCTGGAAAATCAGCGGTCATGTCGCGGCCGCGGCGAGCTGCGCCACCGTCGTCACGTTCGTGTACGGCCCGGTGCTCGCCTTCACCTGGGCGGCGGTGCCCGTCATCGCCTGGGCGCGCGTCCAGACAAGGAAGGCACGGCTGGCAGAGGCCCACGCGGCGGGCACCGCGGACGACCACGACGAGCTGGACGGCCACACCCCCGCACAGACCGTAGCCGCCGCGCTCGTAGCAGCAGCGATAGTCACCACCGCCTACGTGACAATCGGAGGCCTCTGACGCGACCCGGATCGCGGCGAGCCGGGTGGGGGCCGCTCCGAAGCGTGTTGCGTGAGCGGCGCGTGGAGTGGCTCAGACAACTCGCTTCGAGGGCGCTCCGCGGCCGAGCGCCGCGCGGTGGAGATCGGGACGGGCGCGACCATCCGGAAAGGTCGGCGAGGATAGTGAGGTACCACACATACGGCTCTCCGCCATCAGTCGCGATCCGCACCTGAGGAAAGAAGCCGATCCGCCCAACAGCCTGCCGACAACGCCGGCGCCGCCATCCGCCAGAAGGTGCAACACCCCGACAACCCGGCCGAACAGGAAAGCAAGCCGACCACCCCGCCGGCCCACCAGGACCAACCAAAGTAAGCCAGGCCCATCCAGCCAACCCGAACCGGGGCCAACCACCGCAAGCCAGTCGAACCCATCCAGTCAGCCGAAGCGGGCTAACCGCCGCAAGTCGAGTCGGGCCCATCCAGCCAACCCGAACCGGGGCCAACCACCACAAGCCGAGAAGCCACCCGCCGAAGGGGGGCCCGGGGGGCACCGCCCCCCGACCAACATGACACGACGCCAAGGCTCAGGCCAAAAGCCTGAGCACACCACACCCCAAGTCGTGTGCCCCCGGCAGGATTCGAACCTGCGCACCCGCCTCCGGAGGGCGGTGCTCTATCCCCTGAGCTACGGGGGCTCCAGGGCAAGCAGGCATACCGTACCAGGTGGGATCGGCAGACTGTCCAACGCCGTGCCCGTAAGCTTCGGCCGTGTACTTCACCGCCCCCCGGGTGCTCGTCGTCGACGACGACGCCGTGATCCGTCAGCTCGTGGTCGTCAACCTCGAACTGGAAGGCTTCGAGGTGCACACCGCGGTCGACGGCGCGGACTGTCTCGAGCGCGTCCATGAGATCGCGCCGCATGTGATCACCCTCGACATCATGATGCCGAGGGTGAACGGCTGGGACGTCGCGGCGCGGCTGCGCGACGATCCCGTGACCGCCGACATCAAGGTGATCATGCTGACCGCGCGCGCCCAGGAGGCGGACATCAAGCGTGGTGCCCGGCTGGGTGTCGACTACTACCTGACCAAGCCGTTCGACCCGGACATGCTCATCGGGGTGGTCAGCAGGCTCGCCGCGGGTCAGCCGGTCTGAGTCCGGTCCGCCGCGGGTGCGCCGGGCGGGGCGTGTCCGGCGCGCGGGAGTTCGTGCGAGGTGTCCCCTCGTGGCATTCCGGGAGCGCCGGCAGCCGGGGCTTTCGGGTCGTTCGGGGCGCGCGACCTGGGCCGTCCCATCGGTGGGCGGGCCGATGACCGCTGGATGGTTGGTACGCGGGGGAACCGGTCGGACGCCGCGCGCCGATAGCATCGCGACATGACCCCCGCCGAGCTCGCCGACACCATCGTCGCGGCCGTTCGGGCTGCCGTCGCGAACGGTGACCTGGAAGTGGCCGTGCCCGACTCGGTCACCGTCGAGCGACCGAGGCAGCCCGAGCACGGAGACTACGCGTCTCCGGTCGCCCTGCAGCTCGCGAAGGCGGCGCGCCGCCGGCCCCGGGAGGTGGCCGAGTTGCTCGCCGCCCGCCTGCGGGCCGAGGCGGGTGTGGCGGAGGTGGAGGTCGCCGGCCCGGGCTTCCTGAACATCCGGCTGGCCGGTGCGGCTCTGGGCGGCATCGCCCGCCGGATCGTCCGGGACGGCGAGTCCTACGGCCGCGCCGCGGTGTCCCAGGGCGTTCGGGTGAACCTCGAGTTCGTCAGCGCGAACCCGACCGGCCCGGTGACACTGGCGTCCGCGCGCTGGGCGGCGGTGGGCGACGCACTTTCCCGGGTGTTCGCCGCGGCGGGCTACGAGGTCGGCACCGAGTACTACGTCAATGACGCCGGTGTGCAGGTCGAGCGGTTCGGCGCGTCGGTGCTGGCCGCGCTGCGCGGCCAACCGGCTCCCGCCGACGGCTACCAGGGCGCCTACGTCGCCGAGATCGCCGCGAAGGTCCTGGCGGCGAACCCGGCTCTGGAGCAGCTCCTTGCCGCCTCCGGCGGCGAGCAGGACGGCGGCGCCGAGCAGGACAAGGCGCTCGCGGTCTGCGCCCGCGACGGTGTGGAGCTGATGCTCGCCGAGATCCGCGCGACGCTTTCGGGGTTCGGGGTCGAGTACGACCTGTGGAAGTCCGAGCGCAGCCTGCACGAGGCGGGGGAGCTCACCGCCGCGATCGACGAGCTGCGCACCCAGGGCCACGTCTACGAGGCGGACGGCGCGGTCTGGCTGCGCACCACCGACTTCGGCGACGACAAGGACCGCGCGCTGATCAAGAGAGACGGTCAGCCCACCTACTTCTGCGCCGACGCGGCCTACTACCGCGACAAGCGGCGCCGTGGCTTCGACCGGCTCTGCTACCTGCTCGGAGCCGACCACCACGGCTACATCGGCCGGCTGAAGGCGATCTCGGCCTGTTTCGGCGACGACCCCGACCACAACCTCGACGTGCTCATCGGCCAGATGGTGACGCTGTCGCGGGGCGGTGTGGCGGTGAAGATGTCCAAGCGGGCAGGTAACTTCCTGACCCTGCACGACCTTGTCGACGCGGTGGGGGTCGACGCGGCCCGCTACTCGCTGGTGCGCGCGTCGATGGACTCCGCTCTCGACCTCGACCTGGACGCGATCGCGCGGCAGACGAACGACAACCCGGTGTTCTATGTCCAGTACGCCCACGCCCGGATCAGTTCGCTCATCCGGAACGCCGCCGCCCTGGGTCTGGCGACCTCCGCGGATCCCGCGTTCGACGTCGACGGGGTCGACGTGTCGCTGCTGACCCACCCACGCGAGGTCGACCTGCTGGGCGCGCTCGGCGAGCTGCCGCGGGTGGTCGCGTCGGCGGCGGAGCTGCGCGCGCCGCACCGCATCGCGAGGTACCTGGAGGAGTTGGCCGGGACGTACCACCGCTTCTACGACTCCTGTCGCGTGCTTCCGCAGGGCGACGAGGAGCCCACGGCGATCACCGCGGCTCGACTGCTGCTGGCCGAGGCCACCCGGACCGTCCTGGCGAACGGCCTTCGGCTGCTGGGCGTCAGCGCGCCGGAACGGATGTGAGAGGCGAATGACGATCGACGGCGGGCGCGGTTTCGGGCGCCCGATGAGGATCGCGATGCTCGGCTGCGGGGTCGTCGGAACCGAGGTGGTGCGGCTGCTGGGCACGCACACCGAGGATCTGGGCGCCCGGGTGGGAGCGCCGCTGGAGATCGTCGGGATCGCGGTCCGCGATCCCGACCGGATCCGCTCCGCAGCGGTGGATCGGGAGCTGCTCACCACCGACGCGGGCGCGCTGGTCGCCCGCGACGACGTCGACATCGTGATCGAGGTCGTCGGCGGGATCGAGCCGGTGCGGAGCTGGCTGCTGTCGGCGCTGCGGTCGGGCAAGTCGGTGGTCAGTGCGAACAAGGCCCTGCTGGCCAGCCACGGCTCCACGCTGCACGACGCCGCGGCGGCCGCCGGCGTCGACCTGTACTACGAGGCGGCGGTGGCGGGCGCGATCCCGTTGCTGCGCCCGCTGCGCGAGAGCCTCGCCGGGGATCGGATCCGCCGCGTCCTCGGCATCGTGAACGGGACGACGAACTACATCCTGACCCGCATGGACGAGACCGGGGCCTCGTTCGCCGAGGCGTTGGCCGAGGCCGGTGAGCTCGGGTACGCCGAGGCCGACCCCTCCGCCGACATCGACGGGTTCGACGCGGCGGCCAAGGCGGCGATCATCGCCCAGCTCGCCTTCCACACCCGGGTGACGATCGATGACGTCTACCGGGAGGGGATCGGCGCGGTCACCGCCGCCGACATCGCCAGTGCCCGCGAGCTCGGGTGCACGATCAAGGCGCTGGCCATCGCCGAGCGTGCCGGTGACCGGCCCGGCGTGAGCGTGCGGGTCCATCCGGCGATGATCCCGCGCTCGCATCCGCTGGCCGGGGTGCGCGAGGCGTTCAACGCGGTCTTCGTCGAGGCCGAGGCCGCCGGGCAGCTCATGTTCTACGGTCGTGGTGCCGGCGGCGCGCCGACCGCCTCGGCCGTTCTCGGTGACGTGGTCGCGGTGGCCCGCAACCGGGTCGCGGGCCGGCAGGGGCCGGGTGAGTCCGCCTACGCGGCCCTGCCGATCCTGCCGATGGGCCCCACGATCACGAGCTACCACGTGCAGCTGGACGTCACGGACAAGGCCGGGGTACTCGCCGCGGTGGCCGGCGCGTTCGCCCGGCACGATGTGTCCATCAGAAGCGTCCGTCAGGACGGCCGCGGCGACGACGCCAGCCTCGTCCTGGTCACCCATCCGGCCGCGGATGCGGCGCTGTCCACGACCGTCGAGGACCTGCGGGTTCTCGACGGGGTGCGTGCGGTGTCGGGCGTGGTACGGGTCGAGGGAGTTGAGTCATGACCACGATGTCGTCGATGCCGGTTTCGAGCGACCCGGCCGGCAGCAGTGCCCCCGAGCGCGCGTCGCGGGCCTGGCGGGGGATCATCGAGGAGTACCGGGACCGGCTGCCCGTCACCGCCGACACACCGGTGATCACCCTGCGGGAGGGCGGCACCCCGCTGCTGCACGCGGACCATCTGTCCGAGCTGACCGGATGTGATGTTCATCTCAAGGTCGAAGGTGCCAACCCCACCGGCTCGTTCAAGGACCGCGGCATGACGGTCGCGATCAGCCGGGCGGTGGGAGAGGGCTCCCAGGCCGTCATCTGCGCGTCCACCGGCAATACCTCGGCCTCGGCCGCGGCGTACGCCGCCCGCGCCGGGCTGACCTGCGCGGTGCTGGTTCCCAGCGGCAAGATCGCCCTCGGCAAGCTCGCGCAGGCCCTGGTGCACGGCGCGCGCCTGCTCCAGGTGGAGGGGTCGTTCGACGACTGCCTCCGAGTCGCCCGCGAGCTGGCCGACACGTTCCCGGTCACGCTGGTGAACTCGGTCAACCCGCACCGCCTGGAGGGGCAGAAGACCGCCGCCTTCGAGATCGTCGAGGCGCTCGGCCACGCGCCCGACGTGCACTGCCTGCCGGTTGGGAACGCGGGTAACATCACCGCCTACTGGCGCGGCTACGTCGAGGAGGACACCCGGATCCGGTCCGGCCGGCCGCGGATGTTCGGGTTCCAGGCGGCGGGCGCGGCGCCGATCGTGCGGGGCGAGGTGGTGACCTCGCCGCAGACCATCGCCACGGCCATCCGCATCGGCAACCCGGCCTCCTGGGATTTCGCGACCGACGCGCGGGACGCCTCCGGCGGTCTGATCGACGCGGTCAACGACCGGCAGATCCTGGCCGCCTACCGGCTGCTGGCGCGCCGCGAGGGCGTCTTCGTCGAGCCGTCCAGTGCCGCCAGCGTCGCCGGGCTGCTCGCCACGTACGCCGACGGCCGGCTGAGCCCGGGCCAGCGGGTCGTCTGCACCGTCACCGGCAACGGGCTGAAGGACCCGGACTGGGCCATCAGCGGCGCGGCGAAGCCCGAGACCATCCCGCCGACCGTGGCCGGCGCCGCCAGGGCCCTCGGCCTGCAGCGGTCGTGACGACCGCCGACGGCCTCGCCGCCGGTGCCGCCGGCAGCGCCTCGGGAAGCGGTACGGCCAGCGCGTCGGCGAATGTCTCCGTCAGCACACGGGTGAGCACGATCGTCAGTGCGTCGGCGAGCGTGACGGTGAGCACCACCGGGCCGGGTGGAGGCCGCCCGCCGGGCGCGGTCCGCCTGCGGGTCCCGGCCACGAGCGCCAACCTGGGTCCGGGCTTCGACGCGCTGGGCCTGGCACTCGGGCTGTACGACGAGGTGTCCGTGCGGCTGACGCCGTCCGGGCTCTCCATCGACGTGGTCGGCCCGGACGCTGTCCCCGCGGACGAGGCGCATCTGGTGGTCCGGGCGATCCGCGCCACCTTCGACGAGCTGGAGTGGGCGCAACCCGGGCTCGCGCTGCGCTGCGTGAACCGGATCCCGCACGGGCGGGGTCTCGGTTCGTCCGCCGCGGCGATTGTGGCCGGAGTCACAGCCGCCGACGCCCTCGCCGGCGGGCCGCTCGGTGCGGCCGGGCGGCTGCGGGTGGCCAGCGCGATCGAAGGGCATCCGGACAACGTCGCGGCGGCCCTGCTCGGTGGCCTCACCGTTGCCTGGTACGAGGGCGATGTGCCGCGGTCCCTCCGTGTGGCACCGCTCGGCGAGCTACGGCCCGTGGTGTTCGTCCCATCGCGACGCCAGTCGACCGAGCAGGCCCGGGGCGCTCTCCCGAAGCAGGTCCCGCATGCCGACGCCGCGGTGAACATCGGCCGCGCGGCGCTGCTCGCGCTCGCGCTGTCCGGCGCGGAACCGGCGGCCGGCGCCGGCGAGGAACGCTCGCGGCTGCTGCTGACCGCGACCGAGGACCGGATGCACCAGCCGTACCGCCTTCCCGCCATGCCCGCCTCCGCGGATCTGGTCGGGCGGCTGCGCGCCGCCGGCATACCGGCCGCGCTGTCGGGTTCCGGGCCGTCCGTGGTGGCGCTCGGGGTCGGTGGCGGACAGGCCGCGGCGGCGATCGGCGTTGCCGCCCCGGGCTTCTCGGTCGTCCCGCTGGCTGTCGACACCGAGGGTGTTCGAGTCGAGGCGGTCGACTCCTCGGAGTGATTATGGTACTCCGCTGCGTTCCTGGATGCTGGTTCAGGGGTCGCACGGACCCCCGCGGAGGGCTCCAGGCTGTCATCAGGGAGTCCCTCGTGGTGTCATCGGGAAGTCCAGAGGTCTCTAGGTTGTTGCCGAGGTGTCTCCGTCTGGATAGTCTGATGACTGCACCCGCTGCGCCGCGGCGCGTGCTCGCCCCGCCAGCCTGATCTGGTACGCGGTGGTGGCCTTGCTGCAGTGGAGCCTCACCGCAGCGGTTGGCCTCGCACGGTGGCCGGTCCTGGTCAGGGATCCCGGTGCTTCAGACCTCGTCGCCGTTGCCTCGGCTGGCGTACCGGCACCCGTCGGCGGGAAATCGGGTTCGCTCGCGGCTGTCGGCCGTCAGCGCCTTTCAGGGCGCGTTGCTCGCCGTCCGAATGGCGCTACATCTCCTTCATCCGGCATGTGCGCAGGCGAAGAAAGTTCACACGCTACGCCCGGCCCGAGAAGCCGGTTCCTTCCAGGAAGGAAAACCTTGAGCGACACCACCGACGTGCTGCCCGACAGCGCACGTGAGTCTGCGGCGCCTGCCTCGCCCGTCGACAGTTCCGCCGCGGCCGGCGCGACGTCCGTAGACACCGTCGTCACGACTCGGTCGAACGGCAACCACGCCGTCCGGCCCGCGTCGGTCGACGTCCCCGCGGACGGGCCTGACGCGTCCTCCGCCCCCCGGCGCCGGCGTTCCGGTACCGGTCTGTCCGCGATGCTCCTGCCCGAGCTGCAGGCCATGGCTTCCCAGATGGGCATCCCCGGGGTCGGCAGGCTCCGCAAGGGCCAGCTGATCGCGGCGATCCAGAACGTCCAGAACGGTGAGGTGGCCTCCAGATCGGTGCCGGCGGCCTCGTCGCCGACCTCCCAGCCCGCGTCCGCGCCGGCCTCCGTGGCCCCGGTCGCGCAGGGCGCTCCGCCCGCGGCGGCTCCCGCCGCGGACGCGGTGAGCTCCGCGCCCCGGGCGGCGGCCGGCTCGGTCGCTCCCGTCCAGGAGACGAGCGGTTCCAGCGGCGCCGAGGCGACCACGGGCGGCTCCGTTTCCGGCTCCGCGGCAGAGACGGCGTCGGCCCCGACCCGTGTGCGCGGGCGGCGGGGCGCCTCTCGTGGCGTCACGAGCCCCGCGGGCGAGCAGCAGACACTGCCGACCGGTCCGGGGGGTGCGGAGTCGTCCGACGACACCGCCCGCCCGCAGGCCGCCGCGGCTGCCGCGGACGGCCCGGCGGTGACCGCGCCCGCCGCGGCGCCCGTCTCCGTCCGCGCCGGGACGAACGGCTCCGAGACCCCCACGCGCGGTCGTGACGACCGCCGCGAGCGCTCGGGTGACCGGGATCGCTCCGGCGGTGACCGGGACCGCTCGGGTGACCGGGACCGCTCCGGCGGTGACCGGGACCGCTCCGGTGACCGGGACCGCTCCGGCGACCGGGACCGTTCCAGCGACCGGGACCGTTCCAGCGACCGCCAGGGCCGCTCACAGCCGGCCGGCGACCGCGACCGGAACGACCGTGCCGATCGCAGCGAACGTGCCGACCGCAGCGACCGCGGCGACCGTGCCGGTTCAGACCGGTCCAGGACGGTCGAGCGCACCCAGCCGGGCGACCGTGCACCCCAGGGCGGCGTCCAGGACGACGACGAGTTCGGCGGCCGGCGCCGCGGCCGGTTCCGGGAGCGCGGCCGCAACCGTGGCCGCGGCGGGCAGGGCGGCACGGCCGAGACCGCCGAGCCGACGGTGCGCGAGGACGACGTCCTCGTGCCGGTGGCCGGCATCCTCGACGTGCTGGACAACTACGCCTTCGTCCGCACGAGCGGCTACCTGACCGGCCCGACGGACGTGTACGTGAGCCTCGCCCAGGTCCGTCGCAACGGCCTGCGCCGCGGCGACGCGATCACCGGGGTGGTGCGCGCGCCGCAGGAGGGCGAGCAGCGCCGCGACAAGTACAACGCGCTGGTCCGGCTGGACACGATCAACGGGATGGAGCCGGAGGAGGCCCGCGGCCGGCCGGAGTTCCACAAGCTCACCCCGCTCTACCCGCAGGACCGCCTGCGGCTGGAGACCGAGCCGCACATGATGACCACGCGGGTCATCGACCTGGTGATGCCGATCGGCAAGGGCCAGCGCGCGCTCATCGTGAGCCCGCCGAAGGCCGGCAAGACGATGGTGCTCCAGTCCATCGCGAACGCGATCACCACGAACAACCCGGAATGCCACCTCATGGTCGTCCTCGTCGACGAGCGGCCCGAGGAGGTCACCGACATGCAGCGGTCGGTGAAGGGCGAGGTCGTCGCCTCGACCTTCGACCGCCCGCCGGCCGACCACACCAACGTCGCCGAGCTGTCCATCGAGCGGGCCAAGCGGCTCGTCGAGCTCGGCCACGACGTGGTCGTGCTGCTCGACTCGATCACCCGGCTGGGTCGCGCCTACAACCTCGCGGCACCGGCGTCGGGGCGCATTCTGTCCGGTGGTGTCGACTCGACGGCGCTCTACCCGCCGAAGCGGTTCCTCGGCGCGGCGCGCAACATCGAGAACGGCGGCTCCCTGACGATCATCGCGACCGCGCTGGTCGAGACCGGTTCGACGATGGACACGGTGATCTTCGAGGAGTTCAAGGGCACCGGCAACGCCGAGCTCAAGCTGGACCGGAAGATCGCCGACAAGCGGGTCTTCCCGGCGGTGGACGTCGACGCCTCCGGCACCCGCAAGGAGGACATCCTGCTGGCCCCCGACGAGCTTGCGATCATGCACAAGCTCCGGCGGGTCCTGCATACCCGGGAGCCGCAGCAGGCTCTCGACCTCCTGCTCGACCGGCTGAAGCAGACCAGGACGAACTACGAGTTCCTGATGCAGATCGCGAAGACGGCACCGCCCCAGGACTGACCGCCGCCCGGCGGCAGCCCCCGGCCGGGCCCGGGAACATCAGGGCCCGGCGGCGGCGTTGTCGTCGGCGGCTGGCTGGTCCGGCCCGGGGCGCCGGGTCTGGCACACTGGCGACAACCGGCTCCGGTTCACGCCGTCCGCTCCCGCGGCGGCGACCCGGCGGCCACATCGGAAGAGGGATCATGAAGGCTGATATTCACCCGCAGTACCACGAGACCACGGTGACCTGTACGTGCGGCAGCACGTTCACCACGCGGTCGACCAAGGAGAACGGCGCCATCAGCGCCGAGGTCTGCTCGCAGTGCCACCCGTTCTACACCGGCAAGCAGAAGATCCTCGACGTCGGTGGCCGGGTCGAGAAGTTCGAGCGGCGCTTCGGTCGCCGGCAGCCGGGCCAGAAGGTCGGCGGCGCGAAGTAGGTCGTCCTCGGCGCCCGTCCCGGATCCCCGGGCGGGCGCCGTTCGCGTCCCGACGACCTGAAGGAACCCCTGATGACCTCCCCGCTCGTTGGCATGATCGCCGAGCACGCCGACATCGAGAAGCGGCTCGCGGATCCGGACATCCACAACGATCCGGCGCGGGCCCGGGAGCTGACGCGCCGGTACGCCGAGCTCGCCACCCCCGTCGACCTCGCGCAGCGGCTGGAGCGCGTCGAGGGTGACCTGGAGACCGCCCGCGAGTTCGCCGAGCAGGACCCGTCTTTCCGCGACGAGGTCGTGGCCCTAGAGGCGAGCCAGGCCGATCTCGCCGCCCGCCTGCGGGCCTACCTGGTGCCCGTCGACCCCGACGACAGCCGGGACGCCATCCTCGAGGTCAAGGCGGGCGCGGGCGGTGAGGAGTCCGCGCTGTTCGCGGGCGACCTGCTGCGCATGTACCTGCGCTACGCCGAGCGGCGCGGGTGGCGCACCCAGATCCTGGACGCGAACCCCAGCGACCTGGGCGGCTACCGGGACGTCAGTGTGGCCGTCAAGTCCCGCGGGACGGCGGCCCCCGGCCAGGGGGTCTTCGGCCGGCTGCGGTTCGAGGGCGGTGTGCACCGGGTGCAGCGGGTGCCGGTGACCGAGTCGGCGGGGCGGATCCACACCTCCGCGGCCGGGGTGCTGGTGCTGCCCGAGGCGGCCGACGTCGACATCGAAGTCGACCCGAACGACCTGCGGATCGACGTGTTCCGCTCGTCCGGGCCGGGCGGCCAGAGCGTCAACACCACCGACTCGGCGGTGCGCATCACGCACCTGCCCACCGGGGTGGTCGTCTCCTGCCAGAACGAGAAGAGCCAGCTCCAGAACAAGGAGTCGGCGATGCGCATCCTGCGGGCCCGGCTGCTCGCCGCGGCGCGGGAGAAGGCCGAGACGGCGGCGGCGGCGGCGCGGGCGAGCCAGGTGCGCACGGTCGACCGCTCGGAGAAGGTCCGCACCTACAACTTCCCCGAGAACCGGATCAGCGACCACCGCATCGGCTACAAGGCGCACAACCTGGAGGCCGTGCTGGACGGCGACCTCGACGCCGTGATCGAGGCCCTGACCGAGGCGGACCTGGAATCCCGGATGGCGGCCACGCCGTGACAGGCCCGGCCGCGTCCACGACGCGGGCCGACCACGCGGACGCCACGCTCGCCGTCGAGCTCGCCGCCGCGACGGCCCGGCTGGCCGCGGCCGGTGTCGCCAGCCCCCGCGGCGACGCCGAGCAGCTGGCGGCGCACGTGCTCGGGGTGTCGCGCGGCCGGCTCGTGCTGGTCACCCGGGTCGAACCGGCCGCGGCCGGCGAGCTGCGCGCGCTGGTGGAGCGGCGGGCGAGCCGGGTCCCACTGCAGCACCTGACCGGCCTTGCCGGCTTCCGCCACCTGGACATCGCCGTCGGGCCCGGGGTGTTCATCCCCCGCCCGGAGACCGAGTGGGTGGCCGAGTGGGCGATCGCGGCCCTGCGATCGCCCGACGCGGTCGTGGCTGGACGTCCAATCTGTGTTGATCTTTGTGCGGGTTCGGGGGCGATCGCCCTGTCGGTGGCCGATGAGGTGCCGAACGCCGAGGTGCACGCGGTGGAGCTGGAGCCGGCGGCGCTCGGCTGGCTGCGCCGCAACGTCGAGCGCACGGGCCTGCCGGTGCGGGTGCACCAGGCCGACGTCGGCATCCCACGGTCGCCAACAGACGCGGGCAGGCCGGTCGCGCCGGTCGGCACGGTCCTGACGGACCTCGCGGGACGGGTCGACGTCGTCATCAGCAACCCGCCGTATCTGCCCGATCATGAACGGCCGAGGGTCGAGCCCGAGGTCGGCCGGCACGACCCGCCGGCGGCCCTGTGGGGCGGGCCCGACGGCCTGGACGGGCCGCGCGCGGTCGTGGCCGCCGCCGGGGGACTCTTGCGGCCAGGCGGTTTACTGGTCATGGAACACGCGGACGGACATGGCCAGACGGTGCCCGCGCTGCTCGCCGGCGAGGGCTGGTGGGCTGGTTCGTGGTCCGAAATCGTGGATCATCCCGATCTCGCTGGGCGGGACCGGTTCGTCACCGCCCGCTGGAACCCGCCGGGGCCGCGCCCGCCGCGCAGCGCCGGAGAGGACGTGTGATGCAGGTTTTCGACTGCTCCGACGAGGGGCAGCGCAAGGCCGGGCTGGACGCCGCCACCGACGCGGTGGGCCGCGGCAAGCTCGTCGTGCTGCCGACCGACACCCTCTACGGGATCGGCGCCGACGCGTTCAACCGGGACGCCGTCACCGCGCTGCTCGCGGCGAAGGGGCGCGGGCGGAACATGCCGGTGCCCGTGCTGGTCGGCTCGTGGCGGACCCTCGACGGCCTGGCCGAGCAGGTCACGGGGCACATCCGGGATCTCGTCCGGGCGTTCTGGCCCGGTGGGCTGACGCTGGTCGTCAACCACGCACCGTCCCTGCGCTGGGATCTCGGCGACGCCCGGGGGACGGTCGCCGTCCGCATGCCGCTGCACCCGGTGGCCATCGAGCTGCTCGGGCGCACGGGGCCGATGGCCGTCTCCAGCGCCAACATCAGCGGACGTCCGCCGGCGACGAGCGCGATCGACGCGGTGGCGCAGCTCGGCGGTGCCGCAGCGGTCTACCTGGACGGCGGGACCACCCCGGTGGGCACCGCGTCGACGATCGTGGACTGCACGGGGCCGGTTCCCACTGTGGTCCGTGAGGGGGCGGTCGACCTCGCGGCGCTGCGCTCGGTGCTGCCCCTCGTGCGGGAACCGGCCGCCCGCTGACCGGCGCGCGGACCGCTGTGCGCCGCCCGCTGACCTGCGCGGGCCGGCCGCCGTCCCGGGCTGGCCGCCGGCTGGGCCCCGCGCGAGCCGGCGGCTGACCCGGCGGGCGACGCGCGGGCCCGGGGCGGCCGGTCATATCCTGGGCATCGAGCCGGCGGGAGGTGGGTCATCGTGAGTACTCCGTTCTGGGGCCCGGACTTCGACCAGCTGCGGGCCACCGATCCGGACATCGCCGCCGTCGTGGTCGACGAGTTGGAGCGGCTGCGCGGCGGCCTCCAGCTCATCGCGAGCGAGAACTTCACCTCGCCGGCGGTGCTCGCGGCGCTCGGCTCCACGCTGTCGAACAAGTACGCCGAGGGCTACCCGGGGCGCCGCTACTACGGCGGGTGCCAGGTGGTCGACCGCGCCGAGGAGATCGGCATCGCGCGGGCCCGGGAGCTGTTCGGCGCCGAGCACGCGAACCTGCAGCCGCACTCCGGCACGCAGGCGAACTTCGCCGTCTACGCCGCCCTGCTCACACCGGGGGACACCGTCCTGGCGATGTCGCTGCCGCACGGCGGGCACCTGACGCACGGCAGCCGGGTCAACTTCTCCGGGCGGTGGTTCGACGTCGTGGCCTACGGGGTCCGGGAGGACACCGAGCTCATCGACTACGACCAGGTCCGTGAGCTGGCCCTGCAGCACCGGCCCAAGATGATCATTTGCGGGGCGACGGCCTACCCCCGCCGCATCGACTTCGCCGCGTTCCGCTCGATCGCCGACGAGGTCGGCGCCTGGCTGATGGTGGACGCGGCGCACTTCATCGGGCTGGTCGCCGGCGGCGCGCTGCCGAGCCCGGTGCCGCACGCCGACGTCGTCAGCTTCACCACGCACAAGGTGCTGCGCGGCCCGCGCGGCGGCATGATCCTCTGCCGGGAGGAGCTGGCCGCCCGCATCGACAAGGCGGTGTTCCCGTTCAGCCAGGGCGGGCCGCTGATGCACGCCGTCGCGGCGAAGGCGGTGGCGCTCAAGGAGGCCGCGACCCCCGAGTACGCCATCTACGCCCACCAGGTGATCGCGAACGCCCAGGCCCTCGCCGAGGGGCTGGCGGCCGAGGGCGTCCGGCCGGTGGCGGGCGGCACCGACACCCACCTGACCCTGCTCGACCTGCGGGAGCTCGGCGTGACCGGCCGCGACGCCGAGGCACGCTGCGACGCGGCGGGCATCACGCTCAACAAGAACGCCATCCCGTACGACCCGCAGCCGCCCGCGATCTCCTCCGGCATCCGGGTGGGCACTCCCGCGGTGACGACGCAGGGCATGCGGGAGGGCGAAATGAAGGAGATCGCCGGTCTGATCGCCCGTGCGGTGCGTGACCCGTCCGCGGCGGCCGACGTCTCCGCCGCGGTGTCCGTGCTGGTCAACCGCCATCCGGCCTATCCGAGATAGCCGGGCGGCCGCGGGCCACGGCCCGTTCGCGGCTGCGGGTGGCGGCGGGCGACCGCGCCGGCTGGCGCACGATGAGAGCCCGGAACGGCGCAGGATGAAACGGCGGAACAGGTAGGGATGCGCGAGTATCTGCTCGTCTTCGCGGTGGCGGCGGCGGTCACCTTCCTCACGACGCCGATCGCCCGCTGGATCGCCTTCCGTGTCGGGGCGGTCGCCCGGCCCCGGGCCCGGGACGTGCACGCGACGCCCACCCCGCGGCTCGGTGGCCTGGCGATGCTGGCCGGGCTCTATGCGGGCCTCGAGGTGGCCGATCAACTGCCGTTCCTCTCCGTGGTCTCCCAGGACTGGTCGGAGACTCGTGCCGTCCTGGTCGCCGGCACGCTGATCTGCCTGCTGGGGGCGGCCGACGACCGCTGGGAGCTGGACTCGCTGACCAAGCTCGCCGGTCAGGTCGCGGCCGCCGGCGTCATGGTCCTGCTCGGCGTGCAGTGGTCCTTCGCGATCGACCGGAACAGCGAGACCACACTCAGCTTCGGGCCGGAGACCGCCGTCCCGCTGTCCATCTTCGCCACGCTCATCCTGGTCAACGCGATGAACTTCATCGACGGCCTGGACGGCCTGGCCGCCGGGGTCGCCGCGATCGCGGCCGGTGCCACGTTCTATTTCGCCTACCAGATCGCGGTGACCAACGGCTTCTACCGGGCCTCACCGGCCGCGCTGCTCGCCGCGGTCACCGCCGGGGTGTGTGTCGGCTTCCTTCCGCACAATTTCAACCCAGCCCGGTTGTTCATGGGGGATTCCGGCTCGATGCTCATCGGGCTGCTCTCGGCCGCCTCGATGATCTCGGTGACCGGTCAGGTCGCGTACGGGGGTTACGCTGGACCCTCCCAACAGCTTCCGTCGCTGATTCCGCTGGCCATCCCGCTGGCGGTGCTGGCCGTCCCGGTGCTCGACTTCGGGCTCGCGGTCATCCGGCGGACGAAGGCGGGGCGCTCGCCGTTCGCGGCGGACAAGATGCACCTGCATCATCGAATTCTTTCGATTGGCAACTCCCACGTCAGGGCGGTTCTGCTGATGTACTTCTGGGCCGCGCTCGTCGGCTTCGGGGGAGTGGCGGCCTCCTTCTCCGACTCGCCGCTGCCGATCCTCGTCGCCACAGTCGGCGTGGGGCTGCTCGCGCTGCTCGCCCTTCTTCTGACGGGCCAGCGCGCGGCCCGGCGCGCATGATCGCCGCGGCTCGCCCGGCGCTGCGCGCCGGGTTGTGCACGATGGCGGTGCTGCTGGCTGTGGTCCTTGTGCTGACCGGCGCCATTCGGGGCGCGGCCGGAATCGCCGGCGGAGCCCTCGCGGTCGGCCTGGTGGCGGCGTTCTTCGCGCTCGGCAAGCTCGCCCTGGTCGCGGTCGCCCGGCGCGGCGCCACCACGATGCTGCTGCCGGCCGCGCTCGGGATCTACGCGGCGAAGGTCGCCACTCTGGGGGTCATCCTGGTGGCGCTGCGCGACGCGACGGCGATCGACCTGCCCAGCTTCGCCTGGTCGATCATGGCCGCGACACTGTGCTGGGTGGGCGCCGAGGTCTGGGCCGCCACCAGGCTGCGCGTGCCGTTCTACGATCCGGCGACCTTCGATCCGTCCCGCGTCGCTCCGCTCGATCCGTCGCGGGTCGCTCGCCCCGGCGGCCCCGTCCGGGGGAATCCGTCATCCGCGGCCGCGCGCCCGCCGCGGGCGTCCGGCGAACAGCCGTAGACCGTGGCGGCCGCCACCGCGATGACCGGTGGCCGTGCGCCCAGCCGGGAGCCGGGTGCGGATCGGCCGGCGGCCGGTGCGGACCAGTCGGGGGACCGGCGAGGACAGGCCGCCGGACCGGTGAGGACGAGCCTCGGGGCGGCCGGGGATCAGCGGATCAGCGGTGATCCAGGATTAGGAACAACGTGATGGCGAACGGCACCAACGGGCCCGATCGCGAAGATTCGGGCAAAAAGGACAATAGTGAAAGGGAAGAAAGACTAAGCTCGGGCTCGGCCGCGTCACCGAATCCACCGCCGGGCGAAGCCTGGGGCGTCATCGGCACGCTCATCGCCGGCGGCGGCTTCTGGGGGTTGGTCGGTCTGGGGATCGATCGGCTCGCCGGCTTCGACGCCCTGTTCTTCCCGATCGGGCTCATCGTCGGCATCATCGCGTCGCTCTATCTGGTCATCTACCGGTTCGGAGCCCGCCGCTGACGGCGCTCAGGGCAGTGTGTCGATGACGTAGTGTGACAACATGTCCAAAAACCCAACGGAAGATGAACGTTCGACTGTCTGTCGGAGATCTTAGTCCTGCAACCAGTGCTCTCCAGCGCCCGGGCAGATAGCATCTGCCCTGTCGAAGAGCGTCGTGAAGATGCCTTCGACACAGGACGTCCCCGCGTCGAACGCGCCGGGTCCGGGACAGCGTGTCCCTTGCCACCGGGGCTGTGAGCGGGTCGCGTCCGACGGTCATCCGCGTGTCTTCGATTGCCCGGAGCGGCGGCCCATCCCGTATAGGGTGAGGTCGATCCGACCCCGGGGGGATCGCGAACTTTGTCAGCATAAATGATCTTGGAGGTATCGGAAGTGCCGAGCGGATCGGTGCTCTTGGCGGCCGATGACGGCTTCCACGGGCCGACTCCCGATGTCTTCAAGCCGAAGAGCTGGTTCGAGTTCGACCTGGGCCCGATCGACTTCTACTTCAACAAGTGGTCCGCGCTGACTCTGTTCGTCGCGCTGTTCGTCGGCGGCTTCCTCTGGCTGGGGTTCCGCAAGGCGACGCTGGTGCCGCGCGGGCTCCAGAACTTCTGCGAGTCGATCTACGACTTCGTCGATCTCCAGATCGCTCAGAACGTCATCGGCGAGCGAGGCAGGACGTTCTCCCCGTACCTGACAATTCTCTTCTGCTTCATCCTGCTCTCCAACGTCATGGCGGTCATTCCGGTCGCGCAGTTCCCGACGACGTCGCGGATCGCGCTGCCGATGATCCTGGCCGCGGTGAGCTGGTTCATCTTCAACATCGTCGGTATCCGCGAACACGGGGCCGGTACCTACTTCAAGGACATGCTGGTGCCGGCGCCGACCGCGCCGCTGTTCGTGAAGGTCATCCTGGCTCCGATCGAGTTCGTCTCGACGATGATCGCCCGCCCCGCCACCCTCGCCATCCGGCTGTTCGCCAACATGTTCGCCGGCCACATGCTGCTGCTGGTCTTCGCGTTGGGCGCCGACTACCTGCTGCCGAAGCCCCAGTTCGTGTTCGGGCTGGTCTCCGGCCTGATGGCGATCGCTCTCACGCTGTTCGAGCTGATGATCGACGTGCTGCAGGCCTACATCTTCACGGTCCTCACAGCTGCCTACATCGGCGGCGCGATCTCCTCGCACGGCGGCGGAGACCACGCGGCGGACCACTCCCCGATCCACGGCCACGAAACAAGTGCGCCGGTCACCGCCGCTGGCGCGGTGGCGCGGGCCTGAACCTGAATCGACCCACGCGCACCGTGGGAGAGCCCCGGTGCACCGACCACAGAAGGACGGATCCCTACGATGTCTCTTTCCGCGGCCACGTTGCTCGCCGCTGATGACGCGATCAGCGGCAACATCGGCACGGTGGCCTACGGCATCGCGACCCTCGGCCCTGGCATCGGCGTCGGCATCATCTTCGGTCTGGGTATCCAGGCCATCGCCCGCCAGCCCGAGGCCGAGCAGGTGGCCTTCCGTTACATGCTGATCGGCTTCGCTGTCGTCGAGGCGCTCGCCCTCATCGGCTTCGTCGTGCCGTTCGTCTTCACCTGATCCGGGGCGCCCTGTGCTGCAGAATCTAGTTCTAGCCGCCGCCGAAGAAGGCGCGGAACACGAGGACAGCGTCCTTGTGCCGCCGCTCGCCGAGCTGATCGTCGGCCTGCTGGCCTTCGGTCTTCTCGTCGGATTCTTCTTCTGGAAGATCTACCCACAGATCCGTAAGACCTATGCCGAGCGGGCCGAACGTATCGAAGGTGGTCTCAACCGCGCCGAACGGGCGGAGCGCGAGGCACAGGCCCTGCTCGAGCAGTACCGTTCCCAGCTCGCCGAAGCACGCTCGGAGGCGGCTCGCATCCGCGAGGACGCCCAGGCACAGGGGCGGCAGATCGTCGAGGAGCTGCGCACGCAGGTGCAGCAGGAGGTCGCCGAGATCCGCGAGCGGGCGGACGCGGCGCTGGTCGCGGAACGTGCCCAGGTCGTGGCCTCCGTGCGCCGTGAGATCGGTGAGATCGCGCTCGAGCTCGCGACCCGGATCGTCGGCCGCGAGCTGGAGAACGACACCCGCCAGCGGCAGCTCGTCGACGACTTCATCGCGGGTCTCGACGAGGCTCCGCAGCCTGACGCCGTCCCGGCCGGGCCGGGAGTCTGACGGTGGAGGGAGCCAGCCGGCAGTCGCTCGCCGCCGCCAGGTCGGTCCTCGACCAGGTGACGGCGGTGCCGATCGGCGCAACCGCCGGTACGGTCGCGCCCGAGGTCCGTCGGATCGCCGGCGATCTCAGCGCGGTCGCCACCCTCGTCGGGGGCGAGCCGACGGTTCGGCGCGCCCTCACCGACCCGGGCGCGCCGCCCCAGTCGCGGACGGGCCTCGCGGCCCGTCTGCTCGGCGGGCAGATCAGCCAGGGGGCGCTCGCCGTCGTCTCGGCGGCCGTCGCCGGTCGCTGGTCGCGTCCCGTCGACCTCAGGTACGCGCTCGAGGAGCTCGCCGTCGAGGCGACGCTGGCGGAGGCGGAGGCGGCCGACGCCCTCGACGAGGTCGAGGACGAGCTGTTCCGGTTCGGCCGGATCCTCGGCCAGAACCCGCAGCTCTCGCTCGCCCTCACCGACCCGGCGGCGCCGACGTCCGCGAAGGTGGGACTGGTGACGCGGCTGCTGTCCGGCCGCGCCCACCCGGTGACCCTGCGGCTGGCCGAGCAGGCGGTGGCCGACCGCGAGCAGGGCGACATCGAGCGGCGCCTGGAGCAGCTCAGCCGGATCGCGGCCGCCCGCCGCGGGCGGGTGGTCGCCGTCGTCCGTACCGCGACCGTGCTCGACGACGACCAGATCGCGCGGCTGAAGGTGGCGGTCAGCCGCTTCTTCGGCCGGCAGATCCAGCTCCAGATCGATCTCGACCCCGCTGTCCTCGGTGGTGTCGCCGTACGGGTCGGTGACGAGGTCGTGGACGGCACCGTCCTGCGCCGCCTCGCGGCAGCCCGCCGCGGGCTGACCCGTTAGGCCGCGGAGCGCGATGGGTGAGCTGAAGCCGGGACCGATCCCAGAACCGGCAGAGACGACCGATGACCAGATCCACGCCAGCCATGAAGGACCAACGCGATGACTGAGCTGTCCATCCGGCCGGAGGAGATCCGCGACGCCCTCCGGGAGTACGTCGACTCCTTCCAGGCCACCTCCGGTGACCGGGAGGAGGTCGGCCGTGTCGTCGTGACCGGTGACGGGATCGCGCGGGTCGAGGGCCTTCCGCACACCATGACCAACGAGCTGCTGGAGTTCTCCGGCGGCGTGCTGGGACTGGCCCTCAACCTCGAGGTCGGCGAGATCGGCTGCGTCATCCTCGGCGACGCCGAGCACATCGAGGAGGGCCAGGAGGTCCGCCGGACCGGCGAGATCCTCGCCGTCCCGGTGGGCGACGGCTTCCTCGGCCGGGTCGTCGACCCGCTAGGGCGCCCGATCGACGGCCTCGGTGACATCGCCGCGGCCGGCACCCGGGCGCTCGAGCTGCAGGCCCCGTCGGTGGTGCAGCGCCAGCCCGTCAAGGAGCCGCTGCAGACCGGCATCAAGGCCATCGACGCGATGACCGCCATCGGCCGGGGTCAGCGTCAGCTGATCATCGGCGACCGGCAGACCGGGAAGACCACCGTCGCGATCGACGCGATCATCAACCAGCGTGACAACTGGGCGAGCGGTGACCCGAAGAAGCAGGTCAAGTGCGTCTACGTGGCCATCGGCCAGAAGAAGACGACCATCCGCGAGGTGGTGAACACCCTCGAGGAGGCCGGCGCGCTGGCCTACACCACGATCGTCGCCGCCCCGGCCGACCAGCCGGCGGGCTTCAAGTACATCGCCCCGTACACCGGCTCGGCGATCGGGCAGTACTGGATGTACAACGGCCAGCACTCGCTGGTGGTCTTCGACGACCTCTCCAAGCAGGCCGAGGCGTACCGCGCGATCTCGCTGCTGCTGCGCCGCCCGCCGGGCCGTGAGGCCTACCCGGGCGACGTCTTCTACTTGCACTCCCGTCTGCTGGAGCGCTGCGCGAAGCTCTCGGACGAGCTCGGGGGCGGGTCGCTGACCGGGCTGCCGATCATCGAGACCAAGGCCAACGACATCTCGGCCTACATCCCGACGAACGTCATCTCGATCACCGACGGCCAGATCTTCCTGGAGTCGGACCTGTTCAACCAGGGCGTCCGGCCGGCGATCAACGTCGGTACCTCGGTCTCCCGAGTGGGCGGCAGCGCGCAGGTCAAGGCGATGAAGTCCGTCGCCGGCCGCCTGCGCCTCGACCTCGCCCAGTACCGCGAGCTGGAGGCCTTCTCGGCGTTCGGCTCCGACCTGGACAAGGCCTCCCGCGACCAGCTCGCCCGCGGCGCCCGGCTGGTGGAGCTGCTCAAGCAGCCCCAGAACAAGCCGTTCTCCGTCGAGCGCCAGGTCGTGTCGATCTGGGCCGGCACCACCGGCAAGCTGGACGACGTGCCGGTGGAGGACATCCGCCGCTTCGAGGCCGAGTTCCTCGACTTCGTCGGGCGGACCCACAGCGCCATCTACGACACCATCGTGAACACCGGGAAGCTCGGCGACGACCTCGTCTCCTCCCTGGAGTCGGCCATCGCCGAGTTCAAGGAGCAGTTCACGCTGTCGAGCGGCAAGCAGCTGGTGAACGAGGCGGTCCCCGAGGCGCTCGACCCGTCCGCGGTGGAGCGCGAGGAGATCGCCGTCCACCACCGCAAGCCGTCCGACGAGACCGCGGGTCACTGACCCATGGCGGGCCAGCTTCGCGAATATCGGCGGCGGATCAAGACGGTCCAGTCCACCAAGAAGATCACCAAGGCGATGGAGCTCATCGCCGCCTCGCGGATCGCCAAGGCCAGGGCGCGGGTCGCCGCGTCCCGGCCGTACGCGGAGGAGATCACGCGAGTGATCAGTGCCGTGGCGTCGCAGACGACGATCGCTCATCCGCTCACCACCGAGCGCCCGGAGCCGACGCGGGCAGCCGTGGTCGTGATCACCAGCGACCGCGGCCTCGCCGGCGGCTACAGCTCCAACGCGCTCAAGCGCGCCGGGGAGCTGGTCGAGCTGCTGCGTGAGGAGGGCAAGGAGCCGCTGCTCTACGCGGTCGGCCGCAAGGCGGGGACGTACTACCGCTTCCGCGGCCGGGCGCTGGCCGGCGACTACACCGGCTTCTCCGAGCAGCCGAGCTACAGCGACGCGAAGGCGGTGGCGGACGCCCTCATCACGGCCTTCACCACGCCCACCGAGGAGGGCGGTGTCGACGAGATCCATCTCGTCTTCACCGAGTACGTCAGCGCCATGACCCAGAACGCGGTGGCGCACCGCCTGCTCCCGATGGTCCTGCGCGAGCACGACGAGCCGCCGGCCGGTGGGCCGCTGCCGAACTACGAGTTCGAGCCGTCGGCCGAGGCCGTCCTCGACGCGCTGCTCCCGCGGTACGTCGAGAGCCGTCTCTACGCGGCGCTGCTGGAGTCGGCGGCCTCCGAGTCGGCGGCCCGCCAGCGCGCGATGAAGTCGGCGACGGACAACGCCGAGGACCTCATCAAGACCTACACCCGCGCGGCCAACCGGGCCCGCCAGGACGCCATCACCCAGGAGATCTCCGAGATCGTGGGTGGCGCGAACGCCCTGGCGTCCGGCGCGTAGGAGACCTGTGATCTTCCGGCCACCCCTGCCCCGGCGTGCACCGCGGCGGGCCGACGCACTAGGCGGCGGGCGGACCGGTGTGGACACTGGGCTCACAGCCGGCATCGACTCCGCTGCCGGCGTCGACACCGACGAACGTCAAGCCGAAGCCCGCGGCGGCGGGCAACGACAGTGAAACCGAGGACGCCATGACCGTCACCACCAGCTCGCCGACCACGGCGGAGGGCCGGACTCCGGGGATCGGCCGAGTCGCCCGAGTCATCGGACCGGTCGTCGACGTCGAGTTCGCCCCCGACGAGCTTCCCGAGATCTACACCGCGCTGCACGTCGACCGCACGATCGACGGCGAGACCGCGGTCCTGACCCTTGAGGTCGCGCAGCACATCGGCGACAACACCATCCGCGCCATCTCCATGCAGCAGACCGACGGCCTCGTGCGCGGGGCTCCGGTCCGCGACACCGGCGCGCCGATCTCCGTCCCGGTCGGGAACGCCACCAAGGGCCACGTGTTCAACGTGCTCGGCAACCCGCTCGACGTGGACAAGGTCGACGCCGAGACCTACTGGCCGATCCACCGCTCGGCGCCGGCCTTCGACCAGCTCGAGTCGAAGACGGAGATGTTCACCACCGGCATCAAGGTCATCGACCTGCTCGCCCCGTACGTGCGAGGCGGCAAGATCGGTCTGATGGGCGGCGCCGGCGTCGGCAAGACCGTCATCATCCAGGAGATGATCCGCCGGGTCGCCAAGGAGTTCGGTGGCGTGTCGGTGTTCGCCGGCGTCGGCGAGCGCACCCGCGAGGGCAACGACCTGTTCCTGGAGATGACCGAGGCCGGCGTCATCGAGGACACCGCGCTCGTCTTCGGCCAGATGGACGAGCCGCCCGGCACCCGGCTCCGGGTCGCCCTCGGCGCGCTCACCATGGCCGAGTACTTCCGGGATGTGCAGAAGCAGGACGTGCTCCTGTTCATCGACAACATCTTCCGGTTCACCCAGGCCGGCTCCGAGGTGTCGACGCTGCTCGGCCGGATGCCCAGCGCCGTCGGCTACCAGCCGACGCTGGCCGACGAGATGGGCGCCCTGCAGGAGCGGATCACCTCGACCCGCGGTCACTCGATCACCTCGCTGCAGGCGATCTACGTCCCCGCGGACGACCTGACCGACCCGGCCCCGGCGACGACGTTCACCCACCTCGACGCCAACACGGTGCTCGACCGGGCGATCTCCGACCTCGGCATCTACCCGGCCGTGAGCCCGCTGGACTCGAACTCCCGGATCCTCGACGCCCGGTACATCGGGCAGGAGCACTACGACACCGCCCGCGAGGTGCAGCGGATCCTGCAGCGCTACAAGGACCTGCAGGACATCATCGCCATCCTCGGTATCGACGAGCTCTCCGAAGAGGACAAGATCCTCGTCAACCGGGCTCGCCGCATCCAGCGGTTCCTGTCCCAGCCGTTCTTCGTCGCCGAGCAGTTCACCGGCATCCCCGGCAAGTTCGTCCCGCTCGACGAGACGATCGACTCGTTCCGCCGGCTCACCCAGGGCGACTACGACCACCTGCCCGAGCAGGCGTTCTTCATGTGCGGCGGGATCGAGGACGCCGAGAAGAACGCGGAGAACCTGTAATGCCGATGCGGGTGGCGATCGTCTCGCCCGAGCAGGAGGTGTGGTCCGGCGACGCCGACATGGTCGTCGCCCGGACCGTCGACGGCGACATCGGTGTCCTGCCGGGACACATCCCCATGCTGGCCGTGCTCGTGCGCGACCAGACCGTGCGGGTGAAGGTCGGCGGCCAGGAGATCTCGGCCGCCGTCGACGGGGGCTTCGTCTCCGTCACCAAGGAGGGCGTCAGCATCCTCGCCGAGAGCGCGACGATCGCCTGACGCGGTTCGCCGGAACACCCCGGCTTCGGCGCTGACACCTGTCGGCGTCGAAGCCGAGACGGCGGCTCCAGAGGCCGGCAGAGCCCCAGGCTCCGTCGGCCCCAGGCCGTCGCCGGGGCTCTGCTCAGCCGCCGGCGCCCGGCTTCCACAGGACGTCCCCGTCCGGGTTCGCGACCCGGGACAGGATGAACAGCAGGTCGGACAGGCGGTTCAGGTAACGGGCCGGCAACGGGCTCGTCGCCTCCGGCTCCGCCTCGACCAGCGCCCAGCAGGCCCGCTCGGCCCGGCGCGCCACCGTGCGCGCCACGTGCAGCAGGGCCGCCCCGCGCGTGCCACCGGGCAGGATGAACGAGCTGAGCTTCGCCAGGTTCTCGTTGTAGTGGTCGCAGGCCTGCTCAAGACGGTCGACGTAGCTGTCGGTGATCCGCAACGGCGGGTACTTCGGCTCGGCGACCACCGGGGTGCACAGGTCGGCACCCACGTCGAACAGGTCGTTCTGCACCTGCCCGAGCGTCTCGCGGATGTCCGGGCCCAGCTCGCCCAGCGCCAGCGCCACCCCGATCGCCGCGTTCGCCTCGTCGACGTCGGCGTAGGCGGCCAGCCGTGGCGACGTCTTCGCCACCCGCGACATGTCACCCAGCGCCGTCGTGCCGTCGTCGCCGGTACGGGTGTAGATCCGGGTCAGGTGCACCGCCATGGCGTCACTGTATGGGCGCCGCCGTCCCGGTGCCCGTGAAGACCTTCAGATCACGGCATGCACGACGCTCGCGTCGTCACTGACCCCGAACCTCGGATGGCGCCGGCACTCGGGGTCCGCCTGTTCGGTCTCGCGGAGCCGGTGCACCAGCTCCTCCGCGGCTCCGCGGCGCACCGCGTCAACGAGAGCCCCGTACCCGTCCACCAGGGCGAACGGCTCGACAAGCCGGGCGAAGCCGTCCGAGAGCAGCAGCAGGTCCTCGCCGCCGGTCAGGCGAAGAGTGCGGCAGTGCGCGTGACGGGTGGCCTCCGGGACGTCCCCGAGGATCCACGACCCGCGCGACGTGTTACGCCGCCGGCGGCGCTCCAGCAGGGTCCCGCGTGCCCGTCCATAAGCTGCCGCCGGATCGTCGCCGTGGTCGATGTCCGCCCGGATGGCATCGAGGATCGTCCGCTCGGTCGTCGCGAACTGAGGATCCACGAACACGGTTGGAGACGGCCGGCCGCCGGCCGGGGCCAGCACGACGGGGACGTCGCCGAGAAGGCACAGGTCCAGCAGGTCACCGCGTTGCCGCACCACCGAGATCGCGGCGGTGGGGAACCCGGTGGAGCGGCACGTGCCCGCGTACGGCAGCCCGGCGAGCCGCGCCCGCGCCGTCACGTGTCCGACCAGCCGTGCGAGGACGTCCGCGAGCTCGGCACCGTCCCAGTCGACGCTGCGCAGGTAGTCGTCGGCCACCGAGCTCAGCCAGGCGGCGGCGGGAAGGCCCTCGATCGGCGGTCCGGCTTCGAGGGCTGTCGCTCCGTCGACCACCCAGGCGCCGTCCGCTCGAAATCCGCAAGCGTCCTCGTTGTGGGCCTTTGCCGACCAGCTCGAGGCCACCGTCACCTGCATCTCCGCCAGTCACCTTCCCCTCTCGCCCCTGCTTCGTCGGTCAGTGTCCGGCGAGTGCCAGGCCGACGCCGAGGAGTATCGCCCCCAGGAGGAGGGGAAGTAGGCGCCGTCGGGAGTCTCCGCCACCGATGACCAGGATGTGGAAGCCCCAGAACACCAGGAGCGTCACGCCTCCGGCGCAGGTGAGGAGGCCCGACGCCGGTCCCGGAGGTTGCCCGGCCGCGATGTTGGCGGCGGTCGTGATGAACGCGATCACCGCCGCGAGCAGGCCCATGATCTCGAGGATCTGGGTCCGGATACCGCGCAGTTCCGTGGTCGCCTCGTTCTGTCCTATCCGGAGCAGATCGGCCTGTTGCGCGTACTGGATGCGGGCGCGGATCAACTGGTAGTCACCGATTCGCAGCGCGTACTCGGCTCCCGAGCTGTCCTCCTCGTCGATGGCTCGCGCGATGCTCGCTCGAGCCGTGGCGTATGCGCCCCGGAGAGTGGCTATGCGGGCATGAGTGCCGTGATAACGCGGGTAGGCGCCGTGGCTGAGGGCGATCGCCTGCCGGATCAGCCGTTCTCCCTCCAGCAGGAGCTGGGGATCCGGGTCCGTGTCCGCCTCGTACTGATCCGCGATGATCGAGGCCGCCAGATGGAGGACCCCTGGGATCGACGACAGCCGGCGCACCGCTTCGAGCGCGAAAGTGAGAGCTGCCTGTCTGTTCGCCGGCTCGCCGTCGAGTGAGGAGTAGTACTCGGCCTGCATGAAGTAGAACATCGGATGATCGCCGAACGGGGACTGGTACTGGTCCACGTTCGCCCGGTGAGTCAGGTGATCCCTGCGACGCCAGGCGCGCGCCTGCACGCAATAGAACGCGTTGAATCGCGCCTGTTCGGATTGGGACGGGTCGCCCAGAATCGCGGCGAGCGCGTCATCCGTGGCGATCGGATCCTCGAGCAACGCCCGGGCCTCGGTCCCGTACGAGGCGTGGGTTTCCGGCGGCAGGGACTCAAGGCGCGCTAGGAGCACCGAAACCGAAGTCCAGGTCAGGTCCAGGTAATCCAAGTCGACGTAACCCAATTGGTAGGTTCCGCGCATGCATTCCGTAAGCGTAGCCGGTGTGACACGCAGAGATGACGGTCGCGTGCTCTGCATCCAGCGGCGGGACACCGGCGCGTGGCAGATTCCGGGCGGAGTCCTCGAGCGTGGTGAGACCTTCGAGGACGGGCTTCGCCGCGAGGTGCGGGAGGAGACCGGGGCGCTCGTGGAGCCGGTTCGCCTTACGGCATCTACCTCAACCTGCCCATGGGCGTCGTGGCGATGGTCTTCCTCTGCCGTGCGGTCTCCGCCGTGATCAGCTCCCAGACCGACGAGTCCGTGGCGGTCGACTGGCTCACCGTGGACGAGGTCGTCCAGCGGTCGGTGCCCGCGTTCGCCGTGCGGGTCACCGACGCGCTCGCCGGCCAGCCGGAGCCTTTCCTGCGTCACCACGACGGAGTGCGCGTGCTGGGCGTCGCCGGTTCGCCCGGTGCTGCCGTGGACTCTGCCTCGGCGCCGCATGCATAGCAATCCGGTCAGATCGTCGGATGGATGTCGGTGGTCCCCGGAGGTCTTCGTTGGTGTCCGGTTGTGGCCGGGGCGCGCCGTTTGCCGAGGCCGCGCTGAAGATCTTCCACGGAGCACCTAGCATCGGAGCCCGTGGAGTGCTTCGTCGTGACAGGCGGGACCAGGCTGGTCGGCGAGGTCGCCGTTCCGGGCGCGAAGAACTCGGTGCTGAAGCTGATGGCGGCGAGCCTGCTCGCGCCCGGCCGCACCACGTTGGACGCGGTACCCGACATCCTTGACGTCTCGGTGATGGCCGACGTCCTGCGTGGCCTCGGGGCCGGGGCGGAGCGTGACCGGGCCGGGGGTCGGATCGTCATCGACATACCCGAGGTGGTCGATGCCACCGCGGACGCCGAGCTCGTCCGCCGGATCCGGGCGTCGGTGGCCATCCTGGGGCCGCTCGTCGCCCGCCGCGGGGAGGCCCGGGTGGCGCTGCCCGGTGGCGACGCGATCGGCTCGCGCGCGCTCGACATCCACATGAACGGCCTGACGAAGCTCGGTGCCGTGGTGGACGTCGAGGCCGGGGTACTGGTGGCCCGCTGCTCCGGGCGGCTGCAGGGCGCCTCGATCTGGCTGGACTTCCCGAGCGTCGGGGCCACCGAGAACCTGCTGATGGCCGGGGCGCTCGCCAAGGGCACGACCGTGATCGACAACGCGGCCCAGGAGCCGGAGATCGCCGACCTGTGCGCGCTGCTCACCGCCATGGGCGCCCGGATCGACGGCGCGGGCACGTCCACGCTCGTCATCGAGGGGGTGGAGGGGCTGCGGCCGGTGCTGCACCGCACCGTCCCGGACCGGATCGTCGCGGGTACGTGGGCGATCGGCGCGCTGATGACCGGTGGCGACGTGACCATCCGGCACGGCCGGGCCGAGCACCTCGGGATCGTCCTGGAGAAGCTCGCGGGCGCGGGGGCGGCCGTCGAGCTCGTCGAGGACGGCTTCCGGGTGAGCGCGGACGGGCGGCCGCGCTCGATCGACGTCGTCACGCTGCCCTACCCGGGCTTCCCGACCGACCTCCTGCCGCAGGTGATCGCACTGGAGGCGGTCAGCGAGGGAATCTCGCTGATCACCGAGAACGTCTTCGACAGCAGGTTCGTGTTCTGCCGGGAGCTGCACGCGCTCGGCGCCGACCTGCGCACCGACGGCCATCACGTGGTCGTCCGGCCCACCCCGCGGCTGACCGGCGCCTCCGTGCTCGCCTCGGACGTCCGCGCCGGCGCGGCGCTGGTGCTGGCAGGCCTGGTGGCGGAGGGCACGACCGTGGTCCGTGACGTCCACCACATCGACCGCGGGTACGCGCACTTCGTGGAGAACCTCACCGCGCTCGGCGCCGAGATCCGCCGCGAGCCGTCCTCGGCGGCCGCGGCCTGAGTCGACCGCGGCCGAGCTGACCGCGACAACCGACCGGCGGACCTGGGCCAGGACTGGTACGGGTGTCGGCGGGCGGGTCAGGCGCCGTCGGTGGGCTCGCGGCGGCTCTGGGCGAGCGCGTGCACGGCCCTGGGCAGGTCGGCGGCGAAGACGAGCACGTGCTGGAGCTCCCCGGCCAGGTAGAGCAGGTCGCCGCGGGGGCTCACCGGGGCGGGCACCGGCCGCGCGGGCGCCAGGGTGGCGCGCACGCCGCTGCCGATGAGGGTCGCCCGCAGCCGCTCGGCCCGCTCGCTAGGCACGGTGGCGACGGCGACCAGCAGGCCGAAGTCATCCGCGCGCCGGTCGCCGCCCGGATGACCGGTACCGCCATCGGCGCCGCCATCCGCGTCCGGGTCGTGGTCGGCGTCGTGATCGGCGTCGTGATCGGTGTGCGCGTCCGGCGTCGAGGTCAGCCGGCAGACGGCGACCAGCACACCGACGGCGATCAGGACCAGGGTGGGTCCATAGAGGAAGCCGAGAGCGGTGGTCTCCATGATCACCCCTTGGTCCGTCTGGTCTGTCGCGGGGCGCCCGGGGCCTTCGGTGCCCTGGTCCCAGGTTCGTTTCCCGCCAGGTCCATCGTCGCACCGACACCGACGTTCGGATGGGTCTTTGGGCCTGAGCTGGATCGTCACACCAGTCAAATGGAACATATGGGAGAGATTGGTGAGATCATCGCCATGGGTGGGTTCCGAGTAGCCCCCCACTGCGATCGGCTGTCCGCGGGACTCGTCCAGCTGTGTGCGGCAAGCCGAGCGCAGGTGCAGGTGCCCAACGGCGGGCCCGACGCGACAGTCTCGGCCTGCCGGTGCATGGGGAATCGGAGGCCGCGATGGGCGAGTCGTCGACGGTGCGGGCGGTGGAGGCGGACTGTCCCGGCGAGGGCGGGAACCAGACCCTCCGACTGGTGGGGACGGTGGACGTCCGATCCGTCGGGGAGCTCCGGATGCTGCTGCACAACGCGATCGACGCCGGTCGCGGCCCACTGCACGTCGACGTCGGCGGGCTGGAGCTGGGCGACCACGCGGGTGTCGGGGTGCTGCTCGGGGGCGCCCGCCGGGCCCGCGCCCTCGGCCGCACGCTCGTCCTGGTGGACGCCTCCGCGGCCCTCGGACGCCTGCTCGCGGTCGACCGCCTTGGACGTCTGCTGCGCGTCCAGATCGCGCCCGACCGGCTCGCTGCCGTGCCTCCCGGTGCTGGCGGGCACGGCACGGTCGGCCACGCCCGCCGCGCCCGCGGCCTGAGCGTCCCCGCGGCCTGAAGTCCCCACCGGGTCCGTGGCCTGAGCGTGCCCGCAGCCTGAGAGAGCGCCCCCGGGGGTGCGGCTTCGTCCCGTGAGATTCGTCACCGGCGACGATCGTCCGTGGACGCTGAGTGATCGGCAAGTCCCCGTTGGCGGGCGCCGAGCCGGCATAGGGCATGCTTTCCCGATAATCGGGCCGGGTCGTGGCATGGTGGAGGTAAGACACAGACATGCTGGACGTGGAGGTGCCCGCGGGGGTGGACCCAGCCGGTGGTCGGGCGGCCCGGCCGGGGGCCGCGGCCTGGACCCAGCAGCAGCGGCCGCTCCTCGTGGCCGCCTCCTTCGTGGTCGCGGTCGTGCTCGGGGTGGTCATCGGGCTCGTCTGGGCCTCCGACGACTCCGCCACGCCGGGCGCCGTCGCCGTCGAGCAGCCCGACGACGCGATCCTCAGCCCCCCGCTGCCCTCGGTCCCCTGGGAGACCAGCCGGGTCGCCGGCAGGGCGCGGACGCTGGCGCTCAAGGGCAACGAGCCCACGACCCTGCGCCAGCCGCTGATGTGGCTCGCCGCCTACGAGGTGCGCAAGAAGACCGGTGCCGCCGCCCCGGTCGCGTCGGACGTCACGATCCCCAACGGGATGTTCTACGGCGCCGTCGAGGGCGTCGACAAGGAACGCGACGAGTTCTGGGCCGTCGGTATGACCGAGATCCGTGGGGTCGCCGAGACGGACGCCCCCGACCCGCACGTGTGGAAGCGCGTCGGCAGCGCCCCGTGGACCCTGGTCGGCCGCGGCACCGCGGCCTGCGACCTGATCCCCGCCGACCTGAAGAACATCTGGGGCCCGAGCGCCTGCTCCTCCGCCTGAGGCCCGCCGCCACCCGCGTCCGCCGCCGTCGAGCCCTTCCGTCGCCTGAACGTCCGCCGCTGAACGGCAGCCGCCTGGACGTCCAGCGTCTGGGTAGCCCTGTTCCGGGTAACTCTCCGTAGGAGCTCTCGGCCGGCCCGGGCCCTGCGCACTGGGGGCGCCGGACCGGCATCGGCGGCTACGCTGCTGCCGTCGCCGGATCTCGCGAGGATCGGCGGCCATTGATCCCCGTCCTGGCTCGGCGTCGGATGTGCCCCGAGGTCCGTGCGCACGGCCCGTGCCTGTGGCTCTGCGCGCGGGGGCGGCGTCCGTCCGGCTGCCGGTTCCTGGGCGTCGCACGGAGCGCTAGGAGGCGGCGATGACGGATGTGGCCAGGTCGGAGCGTGACCGGCCGTGGATCGTCCGGACCTACGCGGGTCATTCGAGTCCGGCGGAGAGTAACGCTCTGTACCGGCGCAATCTGGCGAAGGGGCAGACGGGTCTGTCGGTGGCCTTCGATCTGCCGACGCAGACCGGGTACGACCCGGATCATGTGCTGGCGCGTGGTGAGGTCGGGAAGGTGGGTGTGCCGGTCGCGCATCTCG
>NZ_UBIZ01000360.1:0-1149 GCF_900465275.1 Parafrankia sp. Ea1.12
CCCCGGCGCACGATGCGTAGGAGCCGCTGCCCTTCCTCATCGGTCAACCGCCGTGCCCGTACCAGCTGTGCCATCACGGATCACCCCCAGGAACCGGTCAACGTCCCCCATCCCTGACGGTGTGCCCACAACCACCCCACCAGCACCTGACCACGACCGGAAACGTTCATGGCCAGCGCACTAGCCCTCCACTGCGTCGTCCTCTGCCGGCGCGCGCTCCACCAGGCGGCGGAGGAACTCCCGGAGCATCTCCTGCTCGGCAGCGTCGAACACATCGAGCAGCTCCTCTTCACAAGTGAGGGCGTCGACATGGCAATCGGTGCTGACCCGCAGGCCCTCTTCTGTGAGGTACGAGCGAAGGATCCGCCCATGGTTGGCGTCGGGCTTGCGTTCGATCAGGCTGCGACGCTCGAGCGTGGCCAGCGCCAGCTGGACTGCCTGCGGCGTGATGAGCAAACGCCGGGCCAGGTCCGCGCCGGAGAGGCCAGGAGTGTCGGCCAGGCGTTTGAGGACGCCGAGCTGCTCCGTCGTGACACCGTGGCTGCGGATGGCACTATTGACCGCCTGGCGGGTGGAGTGAGCGGCTTGTTTTAGCAGCCACATGATGTGGTCCGTAGTGTCCATGACGATCAACCAGGGGATCGGGCGCTCGAACCGACCGGCGCACGACTACTGAATTGGCTCGTCGCTGAACAAGGCCGTGCACAGAATCCCGTGCGGTGACCTGAGGGCATGGGGCGCCACCTGGCGCAGCCCCATGGATTGGTCAAGATCACAGCGTCACACACCTCCCACTCGTGGCGATACATGAGCTCGAGTGCCAAGCCTCGGTCGAGCAGCTTCTGGCCGCTCCGAGCACATGCTGACCATATGCGAGGCCCCTGCGCCGAGGACCGGGGACCGGGGACCGGGGACCGACGTGAGCGTCGGAACAGGCGGGTGCACCTTCCGCGGCGCTGTTGGCTCTCTCGGGTCTGGTGCACGCCCGTCCCCCGGCTGGCTGCGCGCCAGCGGCCCCGGACCGGTAGTTGTCAAGTCAAGCGAGACAGTGGGTTGTTAGTCGACTGGCTGTGGGTCTGGCTGGTTGATCCACGCGGTGTCGGGTAGGCGGGGTGGCCGTGGCCTGCGGCTGAACCGTGCGGGGTAGGC
>NZ_UBIZ01000084.1:0-12141 GCF_900465275.1 Parafrankia sp. Ea1.12
CACCGCCATGACAGTCGTGGCCGGCCGCGACGTCTCGCCGGTCCCCGCTCCTCCACTGTGGTGATGTCCATGCCCCATGGCTCCCGAGTGTGGCCGTTGGGCATGGTGCTACCTGCGGCCAGGTGGCCTCCTACGTCTCCTGGCCGGGCGCGCCGCGTCGTGCCTCCATCCGACCCGGGGCGGTTCAGCGACCCATCCTCGCCTCGATGCCGCTCGGCCTCGGCATGACGACGTCGAGCACGACGACAGCCGGAGGCCTGACCGCGATCTGCGCAAGAGCCGAGGCACCGTCCGACACCTCGGACGCAACCCGGTCGTCCACCTCGTCGCGCGCCGAGAGCATGCACACTGGCAGCCGCCGCCCATGTGCCCCGCTCCAACAGCGCGTCGTCGCGGGCGGCAGCCCGCCGTCTGGCGCCGGCCGCGTGTGCCTCCTCGCCGCGCCGGTCGTCCCCGTCCGGCGCACCGCGCGGACCTCGGGAGAAAGCCTGCGAACCCGTCTCACCAGATTGTGCCCCTGCCTGAGGCCTTCGTCGGCTCGCCGCCCGGATTCGACGCCGACGAGAACCCATCGCCGAGGCGGCCAGACATTCACACTGTCGAACGTCGAGAGATCAAAAAGATCGCGAAGTCCAGGAGGTCGGAGGGCACAGTTCCATCCGGAGCCACCAGCGGATCTTGACCGCAAGTCTTCCCGTCCGAGAGCCTGCGTCCGGCCTTAGGAGGAGCTTTGGCGGGTCGCCGAGGCGACCCACTCATGGGAAGATCCGCGGTCAAGATCGGCTGTTCTCTCCGGATGGAATAGCGTCCACCACCGCGACCTGTGCCGCCTACCGGTGGCCCCTGCGGCGTTGGCGGAGGGCGACACCGCCGCCGAGCAGCGCGACGCCACCGAGTCCCAGTGCAATCGGGACCATCTCCGTTTCTTCGTCCTGCGCCGTTCCACCGCCGCCGGCCTGCACGCCACCGACAGGCATCTGCCCGCAATGCATCAGATCGTGGTGGCACAGTTGCATCGGCGCAGTCCGCCCTCACCGAGCTGCCGATCGGTCATGATCGGGTGATGCGTCGACGTCGCGTCCGTCCCCCGGTTCCGACGTCGGAGTTCGCCGGGTTCCGGTTCCCGCCGGAGATGATCGTGCTGACGGTGCAGTGGTACTTGCGGTTCGCGCTGTCGTACCGGGATGTCGAGGAACTGCTCGCTGAACGCGGCCTCGAGGTCGATCACGTCACCGTCTATCGGTGTTGCGCCATGAGGCGCCTTGTCGTATCCCCAGCGTAGTTGGGGGGAACTTGGAGGGATGTTCTCGGGCCCGATGGCTAACCCGGCGCCGAAAGGTCAAGGGGACAGCAGCATGCCAGGAAATCGACGACCGTGTCCAGGCGTAAGGAGCGGGGCGTTCGAGGGGCCCGCATGATATGGCGAAAACTGGATTGTCTGAAGCCCAATCTCCAGAAGATGCAAAGATCCGTCCCCCGGAAAGACGCCTGTAACCGGTGCCGTGCTCTGCGCCGACATCCCACCGGGGTTGACGCAACCTCCAGAGCGTGGAGCGATACCCAGCGAGGGTATTCAAGGAGATGAGTGGGCCGCCTACGTCATGCTAGTACGTACGACAAGGACGAACATGGGATCGCCTACGGGGTGCGAACCCTACGGCGACGGAGGCCCCGTAGTAGTCGTGGGAGTAACGCCCCTCCAAGGACGGCGGGAAAACCGTCGACAGGGCCAAGGGGGCCAGGTGACCGGATACTCACAACCCGCGAGGTATGCGCAATGCAGAACGCCGAAACGGTACTGGGTGTCCTCCGTGAACGCGGCAGGCGCGGCCTGCCGTTGACCGAACTGTACCGACAGATGTACAACCCGGACTTGTATCTGCTGGCCTACGGCCGAGTGTACTCCAACAAAGGGGCCATGACGCCGGGGGCCGACGGGGAGACCGCGGACGGCATGTCAACGGGCAGAATCGACCGCATCATCGATGCGTTGCGCCACGAGCGCTACCGATTCAGCCCGGTACGACGGGTCCACATCCCGAAGAAAAACGGGAAGAAGAGAGCCCTGGGCCTGCCGTCATGGTCGGACAAGATTGTCGGCGAAGTGGTGCGCCTACTACTCACCGCGTACTACGAGCCGAGGTTCTCCGACCGCTCGCACGGTTTTCGTTCCGGCCGGGGATGCCACACCGCGCTCAGCGAGGTGGCGAAGACCTGGACCGGGACGACCTGGTTCATCGAGGGTGACATCGCGCGGTGTTTCGACACGCTTGACCACGAGGTCATGCTGGGGATACTCGGCGAGAGAATCCACGACAACAGGTTCCTACGGCTACTGCGTAACATGCTGAAAGCCGGATACCTGGAGGACTGGCGGTGGAACGCCACGCTCAGCGGCGCGCCGCAGGGCAGCGGCGTCTCACCCGTCCTCTCCAACATCTACCTGGACCGGTTGGACACCTTCGTCGAGACAGAGCTCATACCGGAATACACTCGAGGCGCAAGCCGAAGGCGTAATCCTGACTACAGCAGGGTGCACTGCGCGATCCAACGCGCCCGTAAACGTGGCGACCGTGCCGCGACCCGGGCGCTGCGCACGCAGCAGCGCAGCATGTCCAGCGGGGATCCCCAGGATCCCGGCTACCGGCGACTGAGGTACGTGCGCTTCGCCGACGACACCCTGCTCGGGTTCACCGGACCAAAAGCCGAAGCCGAGGAGATCAAACAGCGCCTCGCCCAGTTCCTGCGCGACAACCTCCTGCTGGAACTATCCGAGGAAAAGACGCTCATCACCCACGCCCGCACAGGCGCGGCGACCTTCCTCGGCTATGAAATCACCAACCAACACAGCGACCATAAGATCACACGTGGTCGCCGGGCAGCCAACGGCGCGATTGCCTTACGCGTGCCGTCGGCGGTGGTCAAGGCTGCCTGTGCCCCGTACATGATGCGCGGAAAACCCGAGCGCCGGCCCTGGCTGGTGAACGACGACGACCACACGATCGTCAACACCTACGCGGCCGAATACCGGGGCCTCGTCCAGTACTACCTGCTGGCCGGCGACGTCTACCGACTGAACCGGGTGCACTGGGTCATGCTGACCTCACTGCTGAAAACACTGGCCTGCAAACATGACTCGTCGGTGTCCAAGATGGCGGCCGCCTACAAGGCGACCGTCGAGACACCCTTCGGGCCACGCAGATGCTTCCAGTTCAGTGTCGAACGCGACGGCAGGAAACCACTGGTCGCACGGTTCGGTGGCATCCCACTGAAACGGCAGAAAACCACGGTCCTTGTCGACCGCAAACCAGTCCAGGTCGCCGGCCGCCGCCCAGAGCTGATCACACGGCTCGTGGCGGGCCGGTGCGAGACGTGCGAGAAAAAGGGCGAAGTCGACGTGCACCAAGTCCGCAAGCTCGCCCAGCTCGGAAGACCGGGACAGTCACAACCCGAGTGGAAGGAAATCATGGCCGCCCGGCAACGCAAGACCCTCGTGGTCTGCCAGGCATGCCACACCACCATCCACACCGGGCAGCCAGCCGCGCCACCCACGGAATAATCACCGGAGAGCCCGCTGCTGGGAAACCAGCACGGCGGGTTCGGGAGGGGGGCGTTGGAAAAGGACTGAGAAGTACCTCGCCAACGCCCTACCTCGCGGTGCAGCGCTTCACGCCCCTGCTCGCCGACGCGGCCCGGCCCTGCCGACACCGTCCTGGCGACAGGTGGTTTGTGGATGAGACGTACGTGAAGGTCTCCGGCCGGTGGATCTACCTGTACCGGGCCGTTGACCAGCACGGGCAGGTCATCGATGTCCTCGCCAGCGCCCACCGCGACCAGGCCTCCGCCCGCCGGTTCTTCATCCGGGCGCTGTCTCATGGCCGGCGGCCGGTCGAGGTCACCACCGACAAGGCACCGGTGTACCCGCGGCTCATCGACGAGCTGCTTCCCGAGGCCTGCCACGTCGACGCGGCCCGGGAGAACAACCGGATCGAAGCCGACCACGGCCGGTTGAAAGCCCGGCTACGGCAGATGCCCGGACTGAAACGCCTCCGCTCGGTCCAGACCGTCAACACCGGACACGCCCTCGTGCAGAACATCCGCCGCGGCCACTACGAACTCGCCACCGACATCGACCCACAGCATCGGCTCGCGGCCGCGTTCACCGAGCTCACCCAGGCCGTCTGACCGAGACTGCCCGAGGCCCTGGCCTGCGCTGGATCCCCGCAATGCAACAGCGCCCCCGGTACTGGTCGTAGGCGCCGGCCGGTGCCGTCGGGGTTCAGGACGGACGTCACGTGGGTCTCCTCGGGGGTGACCGTCAGGTGGAGAGTTCGTCGAGGTGGCTGCCGGCGGGGTCGACGGCACGGGAGATGCGGCGCCCGATGTCGCCCAGCTGCCGCTGCTGCGCGCGGGTGAGCGGATCGAAGACCAGGGCGCGGACGGCTTCGACGTGCCCGGGGGCGGTCGCGACGAGTTTGTCCCAGCCCGCGTCCGTGAGGATTGCCAGGGTGTAGCGGCCGTCGGTGGGGTCCGGTGTGCGGCGCGCCCAGGCCGCCTTCTCGAGCCGTCCGACCACGTGGGACAGCCGGGAGAGCGATCCGTTGGCGAACACGGCCAGGCTGCTCATCCGCAGGGTGCGCTCCGGTGCCCCGGACAGCCCCACCAGCACCTGGTACTCGAAGTGGCTGATCCCGGCGTCGCGCTGGAGCTGGTCGTCGAGTGCCGCCGGAAGCCTGATCAGCACCCTGGCCAGGGCCAGCCAGGTCTGCATCTCGTCGTCGGCCAGCCAGCGCGGCTGCTGCGCGTCCATGGCACCATGCCTAGCTTGAAGTTTCAACCGAGCCAAAGCCGTTGATCACTTGACAGGTCAAGTGACGCCGCTTAGATTGCGGTTAAACGTTCAACCCATCGGGGTGGGTGTCCGAGGCTGCGAGCCGAGCCCGGCACCCGCCCGCCGGCGTCGTCGTCGACGCTGATCCCCCATGGAGCAAACATGCGTGCACTGAATGTCCCGGCCGCGGGCGAGCAGCCCCGGCTGTCCGACCTGCCCGTCCCCGCACCTGTCGAGGGCACCGTGCTGGTCCGCGTGAAGGCCGCCGGTCTCAACGCCCTCGACAACGCCCTGGCCGCCGGAATGATGGCCGAGATGATGCCGCACGCCTACCCGCTGATCCTCGGTCGTGACGCCGCCGGCGTCGTCGAGGCCGTCGGAGCCGGCGTCGACCACGTCGCCGTCGGCGACGCGGTGATCGGCCACATGCTGCTGGTCCCACCGATCCAGGCCGGCACCCTCGCCGAGTACGCACTGCTGCCCGCCGCCGCCGTCACCCGCAAGCCCGCCGGCCTCGACTTCACCACCGCCGCGGCACTTCCGCTCGCCGCCACCGCCGCCACCGCCGCCGTCGACGCCGTCGAACCCCAGCCCGGCCAGACCGTCCTCGTCGTCGGCGCCGGCGGCGGCGTGGGTTCCTACGCCGTCCAACTGCTCGCCGCACGCGGCGCCACCGTCGTGGCTACCGGCACCGGCACCGCCGCCGAGACCAGCCGGCTCACCGCACTGGGCGCCACCACCGTCGTCGACTACACCGCCGGCCCGGTCGCCGAGCAGGTCCGCGCCGCCTACCCCGACGGCGTCGACGCCCTCATCGATCTCGTCTCCTACACCCCCGACAGCGCACCCCTGGACGCGGTCCGCAAGGGCGGCAAGGTCGCCAGCACCCTCGGCGCCGCCGACGACGAACAGGCCCTCGCCGCCGCCGGCCTGACCGGTACCAGCGTCATGGCCGCCCCCGTCCGCGAGGTCGTCGCGGAACTCGCCGAACAGGCCGCTGCCGGCACCCTGAAAGTCGACGTCACCGCCGTCCTGCCCCTCGACAAGGCCACCGACGGACTAGCCACCCTCGCCAGCGGCACCGCTCGCGGAAAGATCGTCGTCGAAATCGCAGGCTGACCGGACACGCCCGCCCCACTCTCGCCGGCCGCAACACCCACGCAAAACGCACACCGAACCGGCCGGCGACCCCGGCTGGTACCCACCACAGCCAAACGGCGGGTACCAGCCGGAGCCTGCCGAACAGGGCCGCAGAGACTACCGACACGGGCAGCGAAGTCGCCCTTGGCCCGATCCTCCTGTGCGCCTCCCGCCACCCGGTCAGACACGTTGGCCGACTTGAACCGCTCCGGTAACAGTCCTCGGTGGCGCGCCCTGCGGACGTCGTCGACGACGTGACTCGTGCAGACGAATTATCGCCTCCTCTTTGACGACTCAAATAGAGCCGTAAAGGCTCAAGCGACAAGACGCTTACCGACAGCCGATCGACGTCGACGAGACAACCGGTACCTAATGTCCGGGCAATAGTAGCGTCGCCAAATAGCAACGGCCTAACGATCGGCACACCTGTACGGAGGACCTAATGACCAACCGACGTTCGGTTCTTCGCGGTGGCGGTTTCGCCGCCGCGGGCATGCTCGGAATCACCGCGGTGGAAAGCGGTGCCACTCCCGCCTCGGCATCCGGTGCCGTGTACCAGGCGATGGGCAACCCGGCCGAGACCGGTGAAGGGCTGCCGTTCCCCGGGCACCTGACCCGTGAGGAGTACGAGCACCTGAAGACGTTCGACGAGGCGGACTTCGTGGTCTTCAGCAACCAGCAGTGGGACCGCTTCGGGGAGAGCCACGCCCCCGACGTCCGTGTGCACTGGCCCGACGGGCACTACACCGACGGGCTGGACCAGCACGTCGAGGACTTGAAGTGGCTGTTCGTCTGGGCGCCCGACCTCAAGGTCACCTCCCACCCGATCCGGGTGGCAAAGGGCGAACTGGTCGCGGTCCACGGCGTGTTCAAGGGGACGTTCAGCCAACCCATGCCGGACGGGAAAGGCGGCTTCAACCAGCCCACCGGCGAGAGTTTCGCGATGAACATGATCACCGTCGGGATCTTCAACCGGCAGGGAACCATGGACGAGGAGTTTTTCTTCTACGACAACCTGGCCCTCTATCAGCAGATAGGCCTGGCCTGATCAGCCGAGTGTGCTGGCGCGCGATGTCGCGCGCCCGTTAACCACACACGCGCCTGTTAACCACACGACGGACGTCGGACGGACGGACGTGGACGGCAACGACAGCAATGAGAGGCTTGACATGAAGATCAAGGAACTAGGACATCTCGTCCTGTACGTGAGGGACGTCAACCGGTCGGCCGCCTTCTATCGGGACGTGCTGCGCTGGCGCCAGGTCCTGCCCGACCCGACAGCGTCGGCGCCGACTCAGAGCCGCATCCCGGTGGCGGCGTTCTCCGCCGGCCCGAGGACACACCACGAGCTGCTGCTCATCGAGGTAGGCGAGGACGCGAAGCGGGTTCCGGCTGGGCGCCGGGTCGGGATGTACCACTTCGGACTGAAAGTCGGCGACAGCGACGACGAGCTGCGCAAGGCCCTGGCCCACATCACGAAAGCCGGCGTCACGATCGCCGGGGCGTCCGACCACACCGTGACCCACAGCCTCTACATCCACGACCCGGACGGGAACGAGGTCGAGCTGTACATCGACGTCCCCGGCGTCGACTGGAAGACCGACCCGACCCTAGTGGGGGCCCCGATTCGCCCGCTTCGCCTCTAGCCCGAGTTTCCAAAGATCTTGGCTTCCAAGCCTTTTCGCCGGTCAGAGAGATTTTGATCCTCGACAACTTCGCGCTCCGCCCCCTCGACGAGACCGTCACGACCGACTTCTACGAGCTCACCGCCGCCCGCCACCGCAAGACCACCATGGTCTTCACAAGAAGCAATAGCATGTCGTGAATTTTCAAGTCACTCTAAGTTATTTACGCTGGTCACACCCTTGATTGTCAGCATATGAGCAAAAGGGAAGCTGCATCACGGGCACTAGCCGCAGTGGTCCCTAGAAGGTGACCTCACGTGGTCCCATGAGCCTGGCTGATGACAATGTTGTCCGCGCTTACCCGAGCACTGCAGGAGGAGGACCCATGACAGCGACCTCGGCGAGGACAGCCCAGGCGAGCCCGGGCTGGATGTTGGTGCCGACCGGGCTGAAGACGTCCGTCGTGACCGGAACCTCGCTGGTAGGCACCCGATGAAGTTCGCCAGCTACACGCTCGTCACCATGGTGCGCCAGTACGGCTCCCGGCCGCTGCCCCCCGAGGAGGAGATGCGTGTCCGAGACGCGCACCTTGCGAACATGGCCGACATGCACTCGCGGGGCCTGCTGCTCGCCGCTGGCCCGTCACGCGGCGCTGACGAGAACGTCCGCGGCTTCGCGATCATGCTCTGCGACGTCGCGACCAGCGAGGAACTGTGGGCGAAGAACCCGAGTGTGCTCGCGGGCCGGTTCGAGGCACGCTGCGCGCCGTGGGTCGTCCCGGCCGAGATGATCGTTGCCGGCCCCGGCCTCCCCCCTCGCTCGGTGGCCGAAACCACGGCTTGACGGGGAGAAGCCCATCGGCCCGGCCCCGTCCGCGCGCGGCGGCGCCGCGTTGTCGACGACAGGATGCTAACGGTTGGACCTGCGGGAGGGTTGAAGGGCCAGCTGGCCGCGCCACGTGATCGGCTGAGATCACCGCCGCGTGTGGGCGCCGGATGGAGATGACTGGAAGGTCGTCAGCTGGCGGTCCACCAACGTCCCTGGGGTCGCCTGGCCTTCGAGCAGCAACTGTACTGACCGAACGGTCTGCAATACTGTGACACTTCAAGTGGCCAGCTTTAATCGCTGCCACATCCAGGAGGACTCCTCAAAACTCATTCTCTCAATATCAAGTTACGACTGTAGATGTAACTTGCTGTAGTAGTTAATGGCCATCCCGCGCTCTTCGCATCTTTCTCGGCGCGGATCGTAGATCCGGAAGACTTCCAGTTCGGTGGCGTCGTACAGTCCCGCCGGGAACTCGCGCAGGGACCATCGAAAGCCCGTTTGTATTTTCCAGAATTTTAGTTGGACAGCCGCAGGTCGAGATTCCTTGACGCTGGTCACGCGCCGATTTCAGTGGCATTTCGCAACCTCAACCTAGCTTCATCTCAAATGGCCTGTGGCTTTGCGGAAAACGGATTGATTTACCTGAGTGGGCCGGACTAGTTTGTTGCTTGCGGGCGCAAGTATCTCGGCATATGGCGCCCTGGGCGGTGCGCAAAGCGCAGTCTCAGGTCGCACAATTCGAAAGGCATGTGATGGAACGCAACGTTCAAAAACCGAACCAGACGGAACGACGTACGCTACTGCGTGGAGTCGCGCTCGGCGGAACTGGGATTGCCACGGCCTCCCTGCTTTCCACCGGAAAAGCGTCGGCCGCCGACGCCGGCAACGGGCTCGGGTTTCCCGGCGTCGATGTTGTCATCGACTCCTCGCACGCCACCACGGAGGTAGCCGCGCTGGTCCGGCGCTATCTCATCCGCAAGAGTGCGCAGGACCTAGACGGATGGATGTCCTTCTTTTCGCGCAATCTCATTACCTACATCGATGCAGTCGTGGGCGCGGGCTTCTACAACTGGGAATCACTGCGGGACTCATTGTCCCAGTTCATGTCCAATTGGCCCAGCGACGGCAAGTCGTACCCCACGCGGATCCTGGGCGACGCGACCAGCGCCGTCGTGTTCTTCACCGACACCGCAGGACTGTTCGGGCCTTCCGAAATCCGCGCGGTCGGCGTTATCAACTTTCGCGATCGTAAGATCACCCGGCAAATCGACTACTGGGATGTCCGGCATTTTGGCATAGCCAACACGGCGGCCCTCGCGGCATTCTCGCCTGGGTCCATAACGGACTTCAGGGAATCCACTGTCGGAGAAACCGCGGCGCCGGCCATGAGGAACGTCGTATCCAAGCTTACACAGACCCTGCGTAATGGCGACGGCGCCAGCGCTGCGGAACTCTTTGCGCCCGGCGCCATCTTCGAGGACATGCCAGCACACCTGCAGATTGTCGGCCCACGAAGCATTGGTACCTATCTGACCAAGGCCGTCTCTCTGCTGCCCTACGCCGGTGGTGGTACGGCCGTTCGCCACGTCGTCGGCAGCGCGGTGGGAGGGGGTTATGAATGGACGGCGTCCAACAGCGCTGTTCCCCGAGGTGTCGTCGCCCTTGAACTGGATGGCTGGGGCAAGATTACCCGCCTCACCGCCATGTGGGACGGCTCGCTCGTGGACGACTCCACGTTGATCTCATTGGGCCGCACGGCGATCGAACAATAATAGTGATGGGTGGTTTCTACCGGCGGTCGCAACACTGCCTAGGTTCTGGAGGCTGTGTTGTCGTCGTCTCGTCGTGTGAAGAAGGGGCCTGGCCGGCGTCCGCAGTCGGCGAAGCGCCGCCGGTTCGTGGAGCTCCGCGAGCGAGGGTGGCGCATCCTCGCCGCTGCTCGGGAAGTCGGTGTCTCCCGCACGACCGGGAACAACTGGTCGCGCGGCTACAAGACCTACCGCCGCGGCCAGGTCGTGGGGTTCGTGCCGGCGCTGGAGCGGCTGGCGGTTCGTGAGGTCAGTGCCCGGTTCCTGTCGCAGGACGAACGGATCGAGATCGCCGACCTGCGCCAGGCCGGGCTGACGATCCGGCAGATCGCCGGCCGGTTGGGCCGGGCGCCGTCGACGGTCTCGCGTGAGCTGCGCCGCAACGCCATCGGCAAGCAGGGATACCGGCCGTTCGAGGCCCACCGGCTCGCGACCACGCGTCGCCACCAGCGGCGGGTCGAGATCAATCCGGAGCTCCGGACGGTGGTCGGCCACTTGCTCGCTCAACGGTGGAGTCCACAGCAAGTCAGCCGGCACCTACGCCGGCGGTATCCCGACGACCGGGCGATGTGGCTGTGCCACGAAAGCATCTACCAGGCGATCTATCAGCCCGGTTCCGTGCTCAAGCGGCCGTCGCCGCTCGCCCCGCACCGTCGTTCGCCACTGCGCACCGGGCGCGATCACCGCCGTGCTCACCAACGCCTCGAACGACGTCGGCCGCGGTTCGAGGAGCCGATGCGCACGATCCACGAGCGCCCCTTTCAGCCCGAAGACCGCTCCCAGGCCGGCCATTGGGAAGGCGACCTCATCATCGGCAAGGACCAGCAGTCGGCGATCGGCACGCTCGTCGAACGCAGGACCCTGCGGGGCTCCAGAACCCCGATTTGGGCGGTGACCTGCGTGTTTGCCTGCCGGACGGGGTCCGTGTCGGGCAGGCTGGATGGTCATGGTGTGGTCGCTGCTCTACACCCTGACACGCAACGCTCTCGGACTGATGCTGCTCCACGTGCGCGGCGACACGGCAAAGGACGTGGAGCTCCTCGTCCTGCGACACCAGGTGGCGGTGCTGCGCCGGCAGGTCCACCGTCCGACGCTGGAACCGGCGGATCGGATGATCCTCGCAGCCCTGTCCCGGCTGCTACCCCGGGCCCGCTGGGGTTCGTTCTTCGTCACCCCGGCCACCGTGCTGCGCTGGCACCGCGACCTTCTCGCACGAAAATGGACCTACCTACGGAAGTCGCCCGGTCGGCCGCCGGTCCGCCGGGAGATCCGCGATCTGGTCCTGCGCCTCGCACGGGAGAACCCGACCTGGGGCCACCGCCGGATCCAAGGAGAACTCGCCGGGTTGGGCTACCCGGTCGGGGTCGCCACCGTCTGGCGGATCCTGCACCGCGCCGGCGTCGGCCCCGCCCCCCGCCGGGCCGACACCTCCTGGCGCACCTTCCTGTCCGCGCAGGCCTCCGGCCTGCTGGCCTGCGACTTCTTCACGGTGGACACCGTGTTCCTGCAACGGATCTACGTGTTCTTCGTCGTCGAACACGCCACCCGCCACGTTCATGTTCTCGGGGTCACCAAGCATCCAACCGCGGCCTGGGTCACCCAACGTGCACGGAACCTGCTGATGGACCTCGAGGAACGTGGCCACCGGTTCCGGTTCCCCCTCCGTGACCGCGACACGAAATTCACGGCTTCCTTCGACGCCGTCTTCACCGGAGCCGGCATCGACGTGGTACGCACACCACCACAAGCCCCGCAGGCGAACACGATCGCGGAACGCCGGATCGGCACCGCCCGCCGCGAATGCACCGACAGGCCGCTGATCATCTCCGAACGGCACCTGACCTCGGTCCTCGACAGCTACGCGAAGCATTTCAACACCCACCGACCCCACCGCTCCCTCCGCCAGCAC
>NZ_UBIZ01000015.1:0-512 GCF_900465275.1 Parafrankia sp. Ea1.12
AGCGTTGCGTGTCAGGGCGTAGAGCAGCGACCACACCATGACCATCCAGCCTGCCCGAGGTGGGCCCTGTCCGGCGGGCAAACGCGCAGGTCACCGCTCGAATCGGGGTTCTGGAGCCCCACAGGGTCCATTTCTGTGTGATCAGGCGGCGGTGCCACCGCAGGACGGTGCCGGGCGTGACCGCCGGTGCGTTCGCAGCGCCCTGGGCAGGAGTCGGATCAGGGCGGCGAGGACCGCCCGGTCCGCCCAGTCCCACCGGGGCTTGGGCTGGGTACGACGCAGCACCGCGACCTCATGCCGCAACACCAGCAACTCGATGTTCTTCGACGCCGACGAGCGGCCGAGGAGAACCAGCCAGCTACAGACCCGAACGAGGATCAGGTACAGCAGGCGTACGGACATAGTTGACCATCATGCGGCCGGCCCCGCGCCGGCGCATCGCCCCAGGTCACAGGCTCAGGCCGACTTCTGGCACCCCACAGGATCGGCGAGTGAGCCAAAATCCCTGGACG
>NZ_UBIZ01000073.1:0-758 GCF_900465275.1 Parafrankia sp. Ea1.12
TGCGAGGGCCGGTGGCGAGTCCGCTGATCTGAGCGGGCCGGCGGCGGGTGGGCCTGAGGGTGTCGGGCCGGCGGGTTCTCCCCCGCCCGGTGCCGCCCTGTCGTCCGCGGCGCCGGCGGGCGGCGGTGGGCCGGCAGCGGAGGCGGGTGGCCCGGCGGGCATGGCCCGAGCAGCCCAGACAGCGCAGACGCATGTGGACGGCGGCGCGGCGCGCGGCGGTGGGCCGGCGCCGGCGGCTGGGGTTCCCGGTATGCCGTTCCGGCCGCGGCTGCTGTCCGTCGCCGGGCTGGGCGCGGGGGCGGCCGGGCGTCGTTCGGCGGCACGCACCTCCCGCGGGGCGGTCGCCCGGACCGGCGCGGACGCACCCGGGTTGCACCTGCCGGCGACGCTGCTGGCCGCCGCCCCCCACCAGCACGACCGGGGCCGCACCGGCCCGGCGCTGGTGCTCGACCCCGCCGACCGGCGCGGCGCGCACCGCCGCGGCCGGGAGGGGAACCTGGTGCTGTTCGTCGTCGACGCCAGCGGGTCGATGGCCGCCCGCACCCGGCTGCGCCGGGTCAGCACCGCGGTGCTGTCTCTGCTTGTCGACGCCTACCAGCGCCGCGACCGCATCGGCATGATCACGTTCCGGGGGGTGGGTGCGCAGGTGGTGCTTGCGCCGACGTCCAGTGTGGAGGTGGGGGCGGCGCGCCTCGTCGGGTTGCGGACCGGGGGGCGGACCCCGATCGCGGCCGGGTTGGAATGCGCCGGGGTGGTGC
>NZ_UBIZ01000333.1:0-976 GCF_900465275.1 Parafrankia sp. Ea1.12
CTGCACGTCGCGGACCGTTGGTAGTGCGCCATGAGGCGCCTGGTTGTATCCCCGGCCCAGCCGGGAGGGACTCGGAGGGAGGTTCCTGGGTTCGATGGCTTACCTGGATCCGAAAGGTGAAGGGGACAGCAGCATGCCATTGAAGCGGCGGCCGTGCTCAGGCGTTGGAGGCGGTGCGCCGTGGAACCCGTGTGATATGGCGAAGGCTGGATTGCTTGAATCCCAATTCCCAGGAGATGGAAGGTCGCATCCGTCGGAAATTACGCCCGAAGCCGACGCCGCACCCTGCCTCGGTTTAGTGCCATGGCCGGGGCAACCTCCGGGGTGCGGAGCGATGCCCAGTGAGGGCATTTAAGGGAATAAGTGGGACGCCTACGTCACGCTGTCACGTACAACCAGGACGAACATGGGATCGCCTACGGGACGCGAGTCCTACGGCGACGGAGGTCCCGTAGTAGTCGCCGGAGTCACGCCCGGCCGAGGAGTCCGGGAGAGCCGGAACCAGGGCGAAGGGGACCAGGTGATCGGACACCTCAAGGATCGGGAGGTTTGCGTAATGCAAAGCGCCGAAACGGTGCTGGGTGTCCTGCGTGAGCGCGGCAGGCGCGGTCTGCCGTTGGAAAGGCTGTATCGGCAGTTGTTCAACCCGCAGTTGTATCTGCTGGCCTACGGGCGCCTCTACTCCAACAAGGGAGCGATGACGCCTGGGGTCACCGGGGAGACCGTGGACGGGATGTCACTACGCAAGATCGACGCTATTATCGAAGCGCTTCGCCATGAGCGCTACCGATGGAACCCGGTCAAGCGGATCCACATTCCGAAGAAGAACGGCAGGACCAGGCCTCTGGGGCTGCCGCCGTGGTCGGACAAGCTGGTCGGTGAGGTGGTCCGCCTGCTGTTGGAGGCGTACTACGAACCGACCTTCTCCGATCTGTCTTACGGTTTCCGTCCTGGCCGGGGATGCCACACCGCACTA
>NZ_UBIZ01000420.1:0-240 GCF_900465275.1 Parafrankia sp. Ea1.12
ACCAGGACCTGGAAGTCGGCCGTCCGGTCGCCGAGGTCCAGGAGGAGGTTGCGGATCTGTTGGGTGGTCCACGGGCCGTCGGGGTGGGAGGTGACCCCGAGGATGTGGACGGAGCGGGAGCCGACCTTTATGACGAAGAAGCAGTACAGCCGCCGCAGCGTCACCGCGCAGTCCACGTGGAAAAAGTCCACGGCCAGCATGGTCGCTGCCTGCGTGCGCAGGAACTGTCGCCATGTCGTG
>NZ_UBIZ01000179.1:0-240 GCF_900465275.1 Parafrankia sp. Ea1.12
TACGGCAGCGGGCCGTTCGCGCACTTCATCCTGAGCCACATCGATGACCTGCGGTTCCACAACTGCATGACCTACTGCTCCTCCTTCCAGGGAATCCTCGGGCGGCCGCTGTTCGTCCACGGGGAGGTGAGCTGGATGTACTCGTGGAAGAAGCCCCAGCGCAGACCGGCCGCCGCCGCGTTGCAGCCGAAGGTGAGATCCTCGGAGGCGAAGATCCGCCAGTCCCAGGTGACCGCGCGG